>NZ_JAQMSY010000070.1:0-42578 GCF_028329095.1 Microcystis sp. CS-574 | reverse complement strand
GTGGGGTGTGGGGTGTGGGGTGTGGGGATGTGGGGATGTGGGGAGAATAAATAAAAACAATCTCCTGACTCCTGAATACTGAATCCTATCATTAACCTGAACATTTGTATTTAATTAGGGTGAATGACTATAATTAATGATAAAGCACAGTCAGCATTGACAATGATTAGCGATCAATCCCTCCCCCCCCAAAATATTGAAGCGGAAGAATCTATCTTAGGTGGTATTTTACTAGATCCAAAAGCGTTAGGTAGAATCAGTGATTTTTTAATTCCAGAAGCTTTCTATGTAAAAACCCATCAAGATATTTATCGTGCGGCGCTTGCTTTACAAGGGAAGGGAAAACCGACGGATTTAATGACGGTTAGCAGTTGGTTACAGGATAATCATCTGCTGGAAGAAATCGGGGGAATGCCGCGATTGTTACAATTAATTGAGCGCACTGTCTCGGCTGCCAACATCGATCGCTATGCTGAATTAGTGATGGATAAATATATGCGTCGTCAGTTAATTTCCACGGGGGGAGAAATTATTGAGTTAGCCAGGGATACGACGCTAGAATTAGAAAATGTTTTCGATGAATCGGAACAAAAGATTTTTCGTCTCACCCAAAAACGACCCCAGGAGGGTTTAATTTTTCTGGGGGATACTTTAATCGAAACTTTTAACGAAATTGAGAAGATGCAGGAGACCACCACTCTACCCGGTATCGAAACTCAATTTTATGATCTCGATGCGATGACCAGTGGTTTACAACCCTCGGATTTAGTTATTATCGCGGGTAGGCCTTCCATGGGAAAAACTTCTTTTGCTCTTAATATTGCCTATAATATCGCTCAACAGAATTTACCCGTGGCTGTCTTTAGTTTGGAGATGTCTAAGGAACAATTAGCCCAACGTTTGTTATCGAATGAGGCTAAAATCGAAAGTAATCGGATTCGATCGGGCCGTTTGGGACAAAATGATTTAGAGAAGGTTCTTGGGGGACTAGAAAAGTTATTAAATTTGCCCATATATATCGATGACAGTGCCAATTTAAGTGTGATTCAAATGCGTTCCCAAGTGCGGCGTTTACAGGCAGAAAAAAAAGGACAAATGGGATTAGTTTTAATCGATTATCTGCAATTAATGGAAGGTGGAGGTGATAATCGCGTTCAGGAAATTTCTAAAATTACCCGCAGTCTTAAGGGTTTAGCCAGAGAAATTCATGCTCCAGTAATTGCTCTTTCTCAGTTAAGTCGCGCTGTGGAATCTCGCAATAATAAAAGACCGATGATGTCCGATTTACGCGAGTCGGGATGTTTAGCGGGTGATAGTTTAGTTGAGTTAGCCGATCCTCGTGCTAAAGTGCCAATTTGTGAGTTAGTGAATTGCTCTAATTTTACGGTTTTTGCTCTTAATGAGGAAACAATGAAATTAGAAAAAGCACTGGTAACTAAGGTCTTTTCCACAGGATTTAAGCCAGTTTTTCGATTAACAACTCGTTTAGGTCGCACGATTAGAGCTACAGCCAATCATAAGTTTTTGACTGTCCACGGTTGGCAAAGATTAGATGAATTAAATATTGGTAATTATATCGCTTTACCTCGCTCTCTGAGTAATTCAGACCTAACTTTTAATTGGGATGAAGTTATGGCAATTCAAGCGGATGGAGAGACAGAAGTGTATGATTTAACAGTAGATAAATTGCATAACTTTATTGCCAATAATATCATCGTCCATAATAGTATCGAACAGGATGCGGATTTAATTATGATGTTATACCGAGATGAATATTATAACCCCGATAGTCCCGATCGAGGTGTGGCCGAAGTAATTATTACTAAACACCGTAACGGTCCCACCGGCACAATTAAGCTACTTTTTCAACCAGAATTTACCAAGTTTCTCAATCTTAAACAAAGTCGCTCTAATTATTAAAATGAAAGCAAATATTAATTATAAAACTCCCAATTGGCTCTTAATACTTTTGGCAATTATCCTAACTCTCGGTGTGGTTTTTCGTTTCGCAAATATCGATAAAAAAATCTATTGGCATGATGAATCCTACACCACCATTAGAACCACTGGTTATCAAGCAAAGGAAATCGCTGATACTATCTTTCAAAACCGTCTTTTATCTACCACAGAATTAGGAAAATTTCAACAACTGAAACCAGAAAGTAATGTTTTTGATACGATTCAATCTCTGGCTAAAGAAGACCCTCAACACCCACCTTTATACTTTATGATCTCTCGCTATTGGGAAAAAATATTCGGTTTTTCTCCCGTTTCTTCCCGCAGTTTAGCGATTGTTTTTAGTCTTCTCTCCCTGCCATTTATTTACTATCTATCCCTAGAATTATTTACATCAAAGTTAACGGCAATTTTAGCAGTAATTTTCTTGGCACTCTCTCCAGTTGATATAATATTTGCTCAAATGTCTCGCCAGTATAGTCTTTTAGTTTTGTTAACGATAATTAGTCAATTAATGCTGTTAAAATGCCTCAAAAAAAGAACTATTGTTAATTGGTATTTATACACCTTCTCTAATACTCTCGGACTCTACACCCATCTCTTTTTTATTCTCAACTTATTTGCTCAAGCAACCTTGATAATTTGGTATCTTGTTATGAAACCAGAGCGAAAAAATAACTTGATATTTTTCCTGTTATCTGGGTTAACGATGATGATTTTATATATACCCTGGTTACAGGTTTTTTTAACTAACTCTCAAAGGGCATTTAATTCCACCAGTTGGGCTGCCGTTAACTATCTCGATTGGGGATTGTTCGGTAAATTATGGCTCTTAACTTTTACTTCTCTATTTAGCGATAGCGATTTTGGTTTTAATAACATCTTCACCTATATATATAGACTGATTTTTTTAATCTTAATTATCTATGCTTTTGAGCGAGTTTATCGCTACAATAACCCGATAGTTTTTACTTTTCTGATTACCTCAACCCTAGTACCTTTCCTAGCTTTAGTCATTCCCGATCTAATTTTGACCACCACTAGATCAACTGTCACCCGTTATCTAATTGCCTCCTTTCCCACTATCTATATAACTGTAGCTTTTTTCTTGTCACAATTGCTTAATCAAGGTAAATTTTCAGGTAAAATTATCTTGACTTTTTTGTTAACTGCTAGTATAATATCGAACTTTAATAATGCTCTTTCCGAAACCAGTTGGGCAAAAGTTCCTAGTTATTGGAATGGCGAAGTTGCCAGAAAAATTAATGCTGTACCCAATGCCATTATTATCAGCGACGAAGGTAATGACTGGACTAACTTAGGTGATTTGCTTTCCCTTAATTATCGTCTTAATGCTGATGTACAATACTTCCTGACTACCACTAACCCCGATACCGATAAGTTAAAAGAAGTTCTAGAAATTCCCCAGGCCAACTTATTTCTTTTTCGTCCTTCCAATCGGTTATTAGTGGCCCTAGATCAATTCGATATTCGTCTTGATTATTTCTATCCTCAAGGTCAATTGTGGCGAGGGAAGAAATAGGTAAATATATATTTTGGGTCAATCTAGCCTCAAAGAGTTGAGCAAAGCTGTTATTATAACCAGTTAAAACCGTTAATTCTCACCCTAAAGAAATGACTTTTCTAATTCCGACTAGCGTTTGGCGGCAAATTCTTAAAAAGTTCCCTATACTACTATTCTTAGCATCTTTTCTGATAGTCGTATTCTTAGGCTATTTTTCTACCGCTTTCTCTCAAAGTCGAGATCCTGATATTCGCGGTGTTTGGATTACCACCAACGATACTGCGATGCTGATGGACAGGGATAAACGACAACAGGCGATCGAGCAATTAGTTAATCTTAATTTTAATGCTATCTATCCCGTGGTCTGGAATTCCGGTTATGCTCTCTATCCTAGCGCGATCGCGAAACGGGAAGGAATACAGCCTTTTGTGCCTACGGGAGCGCAGGGACAAGATATCTTGGCAGAATTGGTGGAACAAACCCGTGGCAGGGGATTATTGGTCATTCCTTGGTTTGAATTCGGATTTATGGCCCCTCCCACCTCAGAATTAGCCTTAAAACATCAGAACTGGTTAACTCAAAAACGCGACGGGGGGACCACTTGGGTGGGGGCAGCCGGTGAGGTGGTGTGGTTGAATCCTTTCCGTCCCGAGGTGCAGAATTTTCTGCGGGAGTTAGTCTTGGAAGTGGTGGGACAATACGATATTAACGGCATCCAATTCGACGATCATCTGAGTTTACCGAATGAATTCGGCTATGATCCCTATACTATCGCTCTTTATCAACAGGAAACGGAAAAAACACCTCCGGCTAACCCCCGGGATCCCGAATGGACAAAATGGCGGGCCGATAAAATCACCGCTTTTCTGGCTAATCTCAAAGAATCAATTGAGGCAATTAAACCGAATATACTGCTTTCGATCGCCCCTAATCCCTACGAATTCGCCTATAATGGTCATTTACAGGATTGGCTCGCTTGGGTGCGGCAAGGATTAGTCGATGAGTTAATCGTACAGGTTTATCGTCCCGATCTGCCCAGTTTTCTCAAACAATTAGAGCGTCCCGAAATTCAAGAAACCCAGCAAACTATCCCCACCGGTGTGGGGGTTTTAACCGGTTTACGCAATCGACCGATTGCCCTACCCTTGATTGAAGAAAAGGTATTGGCTGCTCGTCAACGGGGTTTAGGGGTGATTTTCTTCTTTTATGAAAGTCTCTGGCAGCAAGCTTTGGAACCTCCAGAAACCAGAAAAGCGGCAATTCAAGCAATGTTTTCGCAACCCATTACTCCCCGTCTTCCCGTGGTGGACAATCTCCCCTTAGTTAGTACGCCTGAACCTGTTTATCAGCCAGAACTAACCCCCACACCTCCCCCCTTAGCGCCGGACGGTATCGAAATTCCTGTAATTCCCCCTCCGGGTAGTTAATAGCAATTTTTGCCCAGAGAAATTACAGATCAAATCATCGAATTTAAGTCCCCCTTTTTCCCTTTTTTTTAACAGGGATGGAGATGCTGGGGGGATGAAAATTTTTTTAGTCAGATTTTGGAGAATTGGTATGAGTTAGACTTACTCATTCTCCGTATTGACATCTCAAACTGAATTGCTATGGTAAATCCCTTGATAGATAGGCATTTCAGTGTTTCAATCGGGACTCACTTCTGTGAAAACCGCTATATACAAACTCTATTAATTGCACCATAATTAAACTCAAATAATATTTTATTTAGGTGGAATAGGAAGATGAAATTTATCGATAAACTAATAAATTATCATCACCTAAACCACTTTCTAGCCTAATTAATAGGGCCATTTCCAGTTAGTAATCTCGTCCTTATCGATGCCATTGGTAAAAGCATAATCGAGATTATCGATAATGGCATTTTTCATTCGTTCTTTCACATGACCGGCAGCAGAACCTAATTTTGGCACGCGATCAATCACATCAATTACTAGATGAAAACGATCAACTTGGTTACGAATCGCTAATTCTAGGGGAGTATTAATATTCCCTTCTTCCTTGTAACCGCGCACATGAATACGTTCCTGATTACTGCGACGGTAGGTAAGTTTATGAATCAGCCAAGGATAACCGTGGAAATTAAAGATAATTGGCTTATCAGTGGTAAATAAACTATCAAAATCCCGTTCCGATAAACCATGGGGGTGTTCACTTTCCGACTGTAATTTAAACAGATCAACCACATTGATAAAGCGAACTTTTAAGTAAGGGAATTCCTCCCGCAGAATTGCCGTGGCCGCTAAAGATTCTTTAGTGATAATATCCCCACAGCAAGCCATAATTACATCTGGTTCATCGGGATTTGTTCCGTCATCATCGTTACTTGCCCAATCCCAAATACCGATACCTTTAGTGCAGTGTTTAATTGCTTCTTCAATGGTCAAGTATTGCAGGTGTTTCTGTTTATCAGCAACGATAATATTAGTGTAATCCTTGCTCTTGAGGCAGTGATTAGTCACACTTAATAAACAATTCCCATCGGGGGGAAGATAAACCCGCACCACGTCGGCACTTTTATTGGTTACTAAATCGATAAAACCGGGGTCTTGGTGACTAAAACCATTGTGATCCTGCCGCCAAACCACCGAGGATAATAACAGATTCCAAGAGGAAACAGAAGCACGCCAAGGCACATGATTTTTGCAGATATCGAGCCATTTAGCGTGTTGGTTGAACATGGAATCGATAACGTGGGCAAAAGCCTCGTAGGAGTGAAATAAACCGTGACGACCGGATAATAAATAACCCTCTAACCAACCGACTAAAGTATGTTCACTCAGCATCTCCATCACCCGACCATCGGCAGATAATTGGCTACCATCTAAATCCTCCGGATAGGTATCAGCTAACCAAGCTTTTTTAGTCACTTCATAGAGAGCCGCTAAACGATTAGAAGCAGTTTCATCGGGACCAAAAACGCGAAAATTAGTCATATTATTTCGCATTACATCCCGCAAAAATACCCCCATCACTCCCGTGTTTTCCGCTTCCACTTGGCCCGGGTGGGTGACATCTACGGCATATTGACGAAAATCGGGCATTTTTAGGTCTTTACGCAGCAATCCGCCGTTAGCGTGCGGATTAGCACTCATGCGACGATGACCCCTAGGAGCGAGTTCTTTAAATTCTGGCTTAAATTTACCCGTGGTATAGTCAAATAATTCCTCCGGGTTATAGCTTTTCATCCACTCCTCTAATTTTCTCAAGTGGTCGGGGTTTTCCTGCATGGCACCCATGGGGACTTGGTGAGCGCGCCAGAATCCTTCTACTTTATGACCATCAACGTTTTTCGGACCTGTCCAACCCTTGGGAGACCGGAGGATAATCATCGGCCAGGGGTAACGTTTAGCAATACCCGTGCTGCGAGCTTCCTGTTGATAGGAGCGAATCTGATTGATACAGTGTTCTAGGGTAGCGGCCATTTTTTGATGGCAGTGCATGAGGTCTTCATCTTCCTTACATTCGACGATGTAGGGAGTGTAACCGTAACCGACAAAGAGACTTTCTAACTCGTGCGTCGAAATACGGGAGAGAATGGTGGGATTAGCGATTTTATAACCGTTTAAGTTTAAAATTGGCAGTACCGCACCATCGCGAATCGGGTTAAGGAATTTATTCGAGTGCCATGCGGTAGCAAGGGGACCGGTTTCAGCTTCCCCATCACCCACCACCACGGCCGTAATTAGGTCGGGATTGTCGAAAACAGAACCGTAGGCATGGGAAACACTATAACCCAGTTCGCCGCCCTCATGGATAGAACCGGGGGTTTCGGGGGTGACGTGACTACCGATGTGACCGGGAAAAGAAAATTGTTTAAAGAATTTTTGTAATCCTTCCTCGTCTTCACTTTTATCGGGGTAAATTTCCGAATAGGTTCCTTCTAGATAAACCGGACCGAGTACCCCCGGCGCCCCATGGCCGGGACCGGCCATAAAAATCACATCGAGGTCGTATTTTTTGATTAAACGGTTGAGGTGAACGTAGGTAAAACTTAAGGCCGGACTTGCTCCCCAGTGACCAAGTAAACGATACTTAACGTGTTCGGGTTTAAGATGTTCTTTGAGCAGGGGATTATCGCGCAGATAAATCATACCTACAGCTAAATAGTTACAGGCGCGCCAATAGGCATGGGTTTTATAGAGTTCGTCTTGAGAAAGGGGATTTTGCTCTGTTAAGGGTCTTTCTGGTGCGGATACCATGAATATTTCTCCGATATCTATGAAGGATGAGATTAAGAGAGTTGATAGACAATTTCTCCAGATTATCGAGAGGGTTAACCCTCGGTCAGTTTTCAAACTGTAATCAAGAGTCTAACCTTTCGGAGCGTAAAAAACTATTAAAATAAGCTATATTTTGCCAATCCGGCCAGGGGAATTTATGTCAGTCGGGCGGCGTTTTTAAATCGCTTTTAAAGGCATATTAATATCTTCTTAACTTAGGTAACAATAATTCTCAGAAAAATTTTAATTATTTTTTAATGTCAGCTTTTCCCAAAATACTATAGGGTTACACCCTAGTTTGTCGGGAAGAGCCTAATTAGGCCTTCTCGATGCCAGTGGTGAGGACTACTAGGATAGCTTTTGAAGCACTGAAACTTAAAATCTTTCTATACTTCATCTAGCGAGCAACAAAAGCTGATTAGCATATATAGTGATTCTCTAGAGGCCAATCAATTCTCAAATTATTGTTTCTTGATCGTGCCTAAGCTTATCGCAGCTGCAAAGGAGTTTTTTTCATGACAAAAGTAAGAGTCGCTATCAACGGATTTGGTCGTATCGGTCGCCTCGTTTTTAGGGCGGGTATCCAAAATCCTGATTTCGAGTTTGTTGGTATCAATGATCTCGTCCCCCCCGATAATATTGCCTATCTGCTCAAATACGACTCCACCCACGGACGTTTTCAGGGTACGGTAGAAGCAAAAGAAGATGGCATCGTCGTGGATGGTAAGTTTATCCCCTGTTACTCGATTAAAGACCCCGCTCAACTACCCTGGGGTGCAACCGGGGCCGATTATGTGGTCGAGTCCACCGGTTTATTTACCACCGCCGAAGGAGCAGGAAAACACCTAGAAGCCGGGGCCAAACGGGTAGTTATCTCCGCACCCACCAAAGATCCCGACAAAATTCGTACCATTGTACTAGGCGTTAACGACAATGAGTACGATCCCGCTAAGGATCTGATCGTCTCTAACGCTAGTTGTACCACCAATTGTTTAGCCCCGATCACCAAAGTTATTAACGATAACTTCGGACTAGCGGAAGGATTAATGACCACGGTACACTCGATGACCGCCACTCAACCCACCGTGGATGGTCCATCGAAAAAAGATTGGCGCGGTGGTCGCGGCGCTGGTCAAAATATTATCCCCTCCTCCACGGGGGCAGCCAAAGCAGTAACCCTAGTTATTCCTTCCCTAAAAGGCAAATTAACCGGTATGGCCTTCCGTGTACCAACTCCCAACGTTTCGGCGGTGGATTTAACCTTTAAAACCGAAAAAGCCACCAGTTACGAGGAAATCTGCGCCGCTATGAAAGCCGCCAGCGAAGGACCGATGAAAGGTATCCTCGGTTATACCGATGAGGAAGTGGTATCGAGTGACTTTATCACCGACCCCCATTCCAGTATCTTTGATGCTAAAGCTGGCATTCAACTTAATGCCAATTTCTTTAAGGTCGTCTCTTGGTACGATAACGAGTGGGGTTATTCCTGCCGGATGTTAGACCTAATGAAAATGATGGCAGCTAAGGAAGCAACCCTAGTAACAGCCTAAATCAGTTATCAGTTATCAGTAAACAGTAAACTGATAACTGATAACTGATAACTGATAAGATGAATCCAAAATTTAAAGATATTATCGCTTGGGAACAGGCACAATTATTAATGCAGCCGGCATTTATTCGGGTGCTGGATAATCTGCGTAAACAGTTAGAAAATTCCCTCTGGAAAGGAACTTATACAGAAATTCAAGATCCCTATCCCAGTTATCTGCTCTGTTTGACTTATCTCGATCGCTCCGTTACTGTAAATATTTGGGAACTTTGTTTTCAAGTCTGTTTTCTCGATTATCCCACCGATGAGGGAGAGAGCGTCACCATCGATACCAGTCTCCTCGACCCCACCGGTGAACTAGATTGGCAGAGTTTGGAAACGAAAACCGAGCGCATTATTAACCGATTATTCGCTAATTTACCCCAATGAAAGCAGATTTAGAAACGATCAAGGCAGAGTATGCCGCTAATTTTCTGAAAAATTACAGTAATGATCCCCAAAATTTAGCATCCCAAACAATTTTAATCGATCGCTCCGATTGGGGTTTATTAGAATTAAAAGGCCAGGACCGACTGCGTTTTCTCCACAATCAAACCAGTAACGCTATCGATCGCCTGAAACCGGGTCAGGGTTGTGAGACAATTTTCCTTAACTCTACCGGTCGTACTCTCGATTTTGTCACAGTTTACTCTGGCGATGACTCCCTCCTCATCCTCGTTTCTCCCCAACGTCGTCAATTTTTACTGGAATTGATCGATCGCTATATTTTCCCCTTCGATAAAGTGGAAATTAGCGACTTAACCGATAATTTTGCCATTGTCACCCTAATAGGTACTGAAAGCGGGCAATACCTGCAAAAAATCGCCATTCCAGAGCAGATTTTAACGGGGGTGCAGCATAGTCATTATCTCCTTTCTGACCCCCCCCTGAGAGTGGCCGTCGGCACCGGCTTAGACCTACCCGGATATACTTTAATCGTTGCCGCCGCCGAAGCCGGTCCCCTCTGGGAAAATTTAATTAAAAATGGCGTTACTCCCGCCGATGAGCAGGTGTGGGAATACCTGAGAATCCATCAGGGCCGACCGGCAGTCGATCGAGAATTAACCGAAGATTATAACCCTTTAGAGGCCGGTTTATGGCGAGCGATTGTCTTTGATAAGGGCTGTTATATTGGTCAAGAAACTATCGCCCGTCTCAACACCTATAAAGGCGTAAAACAAAGACTTTGGGGCATAAAACTCAGCCAACCCGTCCCCAGCAATACCCCGATTATTTTAGAAGCGCAAAAAGTCGGTTTACTCACCAGTGTGCTGGAGGATTTTGGCTTGGGTTATGTGAAAACAAAAGCGGGAGGAGAGGGTTTAAAAGTACAAATCGGCGAGGCAACAGGAGAATTAATCTCTTTACCCTTCCTCTCTCACGAATACCCCTTTCAGTGAACAGTAATCAGTAAACAGTGATCAGTAATCAGTGAAAAGACAGTGGCAAACGGGTGCATCTCACATTTGCAGAAATACCGACAATCAGCAATTATCAGTGACTCTTAAATTAGTACAAAAATATGAACAATCGCGTGTAAGCATCCCACCGAAAAACTAATGCGCGGGGGGTTTGGGGGCGGCGCCACGCCCCCAACGGGGGGTTTGGGGGGTAGAACCCCCCAAAAGCTTGGATTGAGTGATAAAATCGAAAGTAACGCCCAATTTTAAAAGAGAGTTTCCCCTTAAAAATCCCAACTTCGTAGATTTACAAAAACGAGATACACCCGTAGAAAACTGCTATTTAATACTGATAACTGATAACTGAAAAACCCCCCTAACCCCAGCGACTAGCGATAGGCATTCGCCAACCAGTGCCAAAAGCGCGATCGCTAATTTTTAGACCCGGGGGGGCTTGTTTGCGCTTAAATTCGGCATTTTTAACTAATTTAATCACTTTCTGCACAATTTCAGGCTCAAAGCCGGCGGCGATAATTTGTTCGGCGGATTGATGGCGATCGATTAATAGTGCTAAAATAGCATCTAAAATCTCGTAGGGAGGTAAAGAATCTTGATCCTTCTGATTGGGTTTTAATTCAGCACTAGGAGCTTTATTAATCACATTAAGGGGAATAATTTCCCCGTGCCGATTTAACCAGCGACAGAGGGAATAAACGCGGGTTTTCGGCACATCAGCAATCACTGCTAAACCACCATTCATATCACCGTAAAGGGTGCAATATCCCACCGCCATTTCTGATTTATTGCCAGTGGATAATAGTAAATGACCGAATTTATTAGAGAGAGCCATCAATAAATTACCGCGAATGCGTGACTGAAGATTTTCTTCGGCAATACCGAAATCAGTACCCGCGAAAAGACCCTCTAAAAGTTGATCATAAGCGGTCATAATTTCTTGAATTGCTAACTTCTCACTTTTGATACCTAAATTATTAACTAAAGCCACCGCATCACTAATGGAATGGTCGGAACTATAGGGAGAAGGCATCATCACAGCGAGAACATTTTCTTTACCTAATGCGTCGCTGGCAATAGCGGCAACTAAACTGGAATCAATGCCACCACTCAAGCCGAAAATTACCCGTTTAAAACCGCATTTCTGCACATAATCTCGCACTCCTAAGACTAAAGCTCGATAAATTTCCTCATCTTCATCGACAGGTAAAGGATGAATAACTGCGGGTAACAAATCCTGATTAAACTCGATCAATTCTAGGCTAGAAGTAAATGCCTGAGCGCGATAAATTACTTCTCCTTGTCGGTTAAAAGCAACGCTATCACCATCAAAAATTAAATCATCATTACCTCCCACTTGATTAACATAAACTATCGGTAAATTATATCTAGTGGCACTATGGGATAATAAAGATTCTCGCAATTTTTGCTTACCGACACTGTAGGGAGAAGCGGAAAGATTAACGATTAAATCCACTCCCAAATTAGCTAAATCGGCGATGGGATTAACCGCGTATTGACGCTGACCCCAAAATTGTTCATCATTCCAAACATCTTCACAGATAGTTACACCAATTTTAAAATTATTTTCTGTTAGTTGAAAATATTGACTTTCTTTCCCAGAAGCAAAGTAACGATCCTCATCAAAAACATCGTAGGTAGGCAATAAACGTTTAGTAAAAATTTGTTTAATCTCTTGACTTTTTAACAAAACTATGCTATTAAATAGCGGCTTTTCTCCTCTGACCGTTGCCGAGGGATTTTTTTCGACAAAACCAACTAAGACGGCTAATTTTTCTGGTAATTGTTGGGACAATAATTGCAATTGTTGAGACATTTTCTCCACAAAACCCAGATTTAATAACAAGTCTCTGGGAGGATAACCACAGAGGGATAATTCCGGGGTTAAAAGTAATTCTGCTCCCTGATTAAATGCCGTTTGAGCGGCCTCTAAAATTCTTTGGGCATTTCCTTCGATATCTCCAACAATGGGATTTAATTGAGCGATAGCAATTCTCATATTTTTTCCTATTTAAACAAAAACTAACGGTTGCTCTTTAAAGGGAGCAAAAGCTTTTTCATCAAAGCGATATAAACTAGCGGGACGACCGGCACCACGAGAGACTTTTAAACCCATATCCTTGAGAAATCCTAATTTCAATAGCCGATTTCTGAAGTTAGAATAATCACTAAAATTTTTACCTAAAATTGTCTCATAAAATTGATAAAGATCATTTAAAGTAAATAATTCTGGTAAAACCTCAAAAGCGACGGGACTATATTCTACTTTATTGCGTAATCTTTGCCAGCCATATTCCAAAATTTGACCGTGATTAAAGGCTAAATCTGGCACTTTATCAATCATATACCAAGTGATATTATAATCCCGTTCAGTGATTAACTTTGCTTCTTCAAACCGCACTAAAGCGAAGTAACTCACCGATAGATAACGTACCCCAAAACTCGCGGCCGATGCAGGGGAATCTCCCTCTGGACTGCAAAAAGTATATAACTGTTCCAGATAGAGATTATTGACGCTAATTTTCTCGGCTAAAATTCGATAGGCTGCCGTTTCCAGTGATTCCCCATTTCTCACTAAAGTCCCGGGTAAACTCCAGTAATTACTAAAGGGTTCTTCCCGTCGTTTAATCAGAAGCACTAGCAGCCGATTTAATTGGGTATCAACGGAAAAGATCACGTTATCAACTCCGACTTTAAAATCAGCTAGAGATTTATTAGCTAGGGTCTTTGGCGGTTTCATGCGTAAAGTTTTTGACCTTCGATATAATCTTTAATCGGTGCAGGAACAGCCTGTTTATCGCCTTTTTCTCGATAATCTGTTGAGGATACAGCCGGAGCAAATACATCAGCAATTAGACAATCACCCCCTAATGTTTGCAGTTGTTCAATATCATCTTGGTTAATAGGATATCCGGGACGAGGAATCACGAGAATTTTGACTTTTTCTAGTAATTCTTGGCTACGATACCAGTGCTTAATTTGTCCGGCTAAATCGGAACCAATGACTAGGGTATATTCCTCCTGTTCTCCCCAAATTGTTTGCGCTTTTTCCACACTAATTAAGCTACGTCGATCGCTTAATTCTCGTCGCAGTTGTATATTATCCTTTGGGGGTTGAATATCCCGGATGAGCAAATTTAACATCCTCAGACGATGTTCGAGACTGGTTTGATGATTTTTAAAGGGATTATCGGCGGCCCAAACTGCAACGATATCGTACTGTTCCGATAACCATTTTAGTATGGCTTGATGACCGGCAGTAGGAGGATCGGCACTGGTTCCAAAAAGGGCAATTTTAAGCATAGGATTCAATTGCTTGCTCACTGAGGGATTAGTTTAACTCTGCTCAAGCTTGGCAAAGATTAACTTCTCCCCATTATAGTTGATTTTACCAAAATAGGGCAAGAGGATCAGTTATCTCCTGCAAAAGTAAGTTATCGAGCCGCTATCGGGTGAAAATATCTAAAACCCCAGATAAATTTGACATAATTTTAGGTTTTATGAATAGGATAGTTAGGGACTTGCGCTTTGATAATGTACCTTTTGGGCGAACGCAGTTCGCCCCTACATTGTGGACAAAATCCGTTACTGTAGGGGCGCAATGCTTGCGCCCTCCGATCGATCAGGTTTGCTGATCACCCTAAGTAGGGGGAGAGCCTTCGAGGTGTTAGGGACTTGCGCTTTGATAATGTGCCATCTGGCTGGTCTGGTTCTTCTACAGAGCGATTTTCTGGCTGGGATATTATTCCTACGCAAGTCCCTTATCTCTTATCTTTTGTCTGCTACTGAAGATTTTTGATTCTTGCAGGAGATATTATTTTTTATAAAATTGGTGAACTAATTCTCAAACGTACTAACCCACAAACAGAAGGAGGCAAACCCATTACGCTGCGCTATGACTCCCGTAGCACTTAGCAGCCCAAACCACTGGCTCGATTTCTCCCTTTTGGAGTTTTTCTAGCGGGGTTGCTCCCTCTAAACGAATATCACCCGTGAGCAGAAAGAGCATTTGTGTCCAAGCACCGTCTTCTTTTAAAACGGCTAACACTTGGTCTAAACCAGACAAAACTTTGCCATCAATAAATTGCCAAGCGGGATAAACTAATTCCTCGTTGACAGATAAACCTAAGACCCGATGATTGAGCCTCATAGTTTCTAATTCCAAAGAACTACAGGCTAAAACACTACAAACCTCAGCGCTGGTTAAGGTTCCGCCTTGCTTAGATAGGAACCGTTTCTTCGCTTCTTCGCCTCGTTTAATGGCAGCTGCCAACGCAGGGGCCAAAGCTAAAGGAGATTGTGTTTTTTGTATAGATTCTAACATTTTTAAGCAACCCTACCACCGTCAACAAGGCCTGTATAAAACAAATACAAGTCTCCCTTCAAATGTTTAGTTTCTTGTATCAGCTTACGTTTATCGTCCGAGTAGCCAATAACCTTACCTTTCTCTGGCCAGCCATATTTGTCGCGACCAGTGATCTCTACGACCACCCATTGATCGGGGTAATAGGATGAGACATCGGCTATACTCAAATCTTCTGTTTTGTGGCTAAGTGTCTTCATGGCTGAATCGGCTGCTTTCATAAGCTCCTCTAGAAATGTTTAATTTTTCTGTTGAACTGCTAAACCTGAAAATAATCCTAGACAAAGGTTTCAATAGCCTAGACCTGGACTCTATGATCCGTCTGAAACTTGCTCATTATCACAGACTTCGGTTTTCAACAACCAACAATTCTTATTATAATCCCGATCTCCATTTGTAGCCAACAATTGTTGCAACGGAGATAATGACGCTTACCGATAATGTCAACCAAAAAAAATTGGGGAGATAAGCCATTTGTAACTATCTCCCTCAAGCCTCAATTTAGTGGGTTGGCATTTTGCTTAGAGATTCAAAGGTTTTGTTGATGGCTTCTACTAATCCCCAGGAGTGGGAATAATAAACACCCGCTTCTACTTCCGCTTGGCGATCGCTGTGGGCATTTACCCAATCGCTTGCCGGTCGTCGGTGGTGGTAGTCATGTACTGGACTATCGCCCGTCAGGATCAGCAGTCGCACGGGTAAATGGTAGAAAAACAGCCGGAGCCACCAACGGGTTTCTCCCCAAAATTTGACCCAAAAGGGGTCAAAATCATTGAAAACAGCCGGCTCTTCGCAACAAAAAACAGCAGAGGTCATTTCGCCAGTTTTCTTAGCAAATCTGTGTTCTACACACTGACGTAGTACGCTACTGATCTCGAAAAACACGCTCAGAGTCGGAACAAACACTAATAAAAACCCGGCCCAAGTATGGGTAATGGTCACTAAACTTAAAATCGAGAGCCAAAAACCGACAGCCAGCCAGTTGTGTTTTACGTCCGTTGAAGAAAACGTTCCTTTTAGGCGATCGCCAAATTGACGGCAGTGGAAAGTCGGAGAAAAAATAAGCTTAGTTAAGTGTTGCCATGCTTGCTGCGGACTCATCTCTGGACGGAAACCCGCTTTGTAAAAAAACTCAAAGGTTTCATCACCGGGGCGCATTAATCCTTTGGAATGGTGAGTTTCGCAATGCTTTTTCTTGTAACTATTAAAAGGCATGGAGAGAGTAAGAATTGAAATGAATTCCCCTAACACTTCATTCCAAAAAGGATTGGCAAAAACAGCATTATGAGAGCAAGCGTGCATAATGGTTAGCCGTTGCATCCGTAAAGATGAGAGCAAACAGACTTGACTAATGGGAATTGCCCACAGGTGGGCGTTATCTACAAAGGCATAATTGCTGATGAGAAGACCAAAGGCAAAAAGTAAAAAGGTTAGAGAGATTTCTTCCCCTGCTGTTTTTCGGCGTGTCGCTTGTCCTGTGCGAGGTTTAGCGACTAACCAAGTAACCCAAGATTCTGGCAGAAACCCAGTCTTTTCGTGAATTTGTTCACGAGTATCCGAAGATGAACAATTTTGTAGTAACATAAAAATCACAAAAACTTAGTTTGATGGGTGGTAGCAATACCACCTTTTTATATTATTTTCAACGATCTCAATAAAGAACTCAACCAATTATTGTTGTTTTTTTTGTAGAGAAATATATCATTTTTTGCAATAATTATTGGTTTAAATATGCAACAATTGTTGGCTTGAGCTTGCAATAATTATTGGCTTTTAATTTTATAGTTTTGGAAACCAAATGCTTACCAGATTATGGCTTTAGTAATCTAGGCTCATCAATTTTTTCTTGGCAACAGTTCCGTGATTAGCCACGCTGAGGTTGTGTAGGGTATGGCAACCATTGGAGGGGCAGTCAATTGAACGACAAGAGTGGAAGATATTAGGAGAACTTTAACTTTTTGACTCGGCGACATACTGGCCTCCTCTTATTTCAAGTTTGTCCCTCATTGTACAAGTAAGTTATTGGCTGTCAACCCACAAAAGTTGCATAATATTTGAGATTTAAAGATGCAACAATTGTTGGTTTAACTTTGCAATAATTATTGGTTTTCAATTCCAGAATTTTGAATTATCGTACATACATAAGGTTCATCCCGTATTGCAGAAATGGAGGGGAATGGTATGTCGAATGCAACTGTTAATCAAGCAATTATCAACTGTGTATATGTAAACCGCACAGAAAAAACAGCTATTCTCAAAATTGACTTTATGGGACAATGGCTAGAGCGAGTCGTTGAGGTAGGCCAAGATTTTTGTTTTAAAGCTCCTGAAGGGGGACACTTAGATATTTTTACCTATGAGATGGCTACGATGATTCGGGAGGATAGAATTCCGTGTCGAGAATTGGCGATATAAGGATCGTCTGATTAAGGTCTTGCCAAAATTAAGGAGGGGATTGGTCGCCAAGCCTTGCAGTTTCTGGATTTGGAAACTAAACCCCTACCAGATTTTGGGTCTTGCAATAATTATTGGTTGATTTCTCTTTTGGTTTTATGGGACTATCGCAGAAGCAATATAACTTTCTGGTTATTATTGCAATACACTTTGAAACAGTATCGGTGACTACAAATACAGATATGTTAATTACCTTAGGATCGAGGATCACCCCAACCGAAGGAGAGATATACTTCTATGGCAACTCCCCCATCACTATGCGATGCCAAAAAGCAGGCAAGAAACTGTGGTTTGGATATACCCAAGCTAGAAGCTTTATTGAAAGAAATCAGACCCCTACCTGAAAAATACGAAATTATTTTCTATCTGGCGGCTGCAGGGCTTTATTCCGCTGATGATTTGGCTGAAAAGTTCAATCATAGCAGCGGCAAAAATCTAAACACAGATTTCAACAAAAATCTAGGAGACAATCTTAAACCTTACCTTGATTTAGCTGAAAGTGATCGTCTGGGAATTACTTCCCTAAGAAGGATTCTCTTTAACAAGGGCTATCTTCCTGACATTAATGACGATGAATCAGTGGAAGTTTTGCCAACACGCTACGATGAAAATTCGCAATTAGAGGAGCCTTCTGCTTCGGACCCAATTATTGTTGATCAGAATACCACCAATCAAGGAGATTGATTTAAAAATGGAAAACACAGAGTTATTGTGCGAGGTAACAACATCGGTCAGTCCCCATGCTGACATTATTAATGGTTTGTTAGCTCAACTAGACAATGAAATGGAAAACACAGAGTTATTGTGCGAGGTAACAACATCGGCCAGTCCCCATGCTGACATTATTAATAGGTTGTTAGCTCAACTAGACAATGAACAGGATAGCGATATCCGTGCTGAAATCATAAGGAAATTGGGAGAATATCCTGAGCCTCAACTTATTAAAAAACTTTGGGATTTGAGAAATAATCTCGAAAACGAATCTGATGATTTTGTGCAGTACGAAATTAAGCTTAGTCTGCATAAAGCGGCTACCCAAAAAGTTTTGACTCCAATAGGTATTGATTTTTTTCTGGATAACTTAGAGGTATTCCAATCAAAAGATAACAATTCTCAAGCTCCGAAAGTCTTAATTGATGCTGATCTGATTGAAGAGTTTTTATTACGAAATCAGACGACTCTTAACAGGGAAGCTGCTAGGGTTATGGGACTTGTTTTAGAGGGAAAAATTAATCCTTACATCGGCGAAATGGGATTAATCAAAATTTGGCATAATATCAAAAATCTGAAATCTAGAGAAGATGCCAATCGTTTGATCATTGAACTTCTGAGTAAAATTAACGTCGGTCAAGTTAACTTGAAAGACATTGACCTAGAAAAATATCCGAACGTTAACTTAAAAACGGCAATTCAAGTTGAGATTGCCAGAAAGTATAGCCTAGCAGGTATTATCACCATCAGAGATCGAGAATTCATTGCCAGTGGATATCCTTTTGTGGGGTCCCCTTCCTTATTCTTACAGTTTTTAGGGAAAGATACCTCGCCAGCATCTATCGAAAGAACTCTCAAAAATCTCGGTAAAGCGGCAATGGAACATGAAAAAGAAAAACTCAATCTTCTTTTAGAAAACGAGCATCAACAAAACTTATTCTTTGAAGATAATCTTTTGCTTTTTCAAGGCTGGAAAATTGAGAACTTTGAAATTCTTTGTGCCAATAACAATTTAACTTCCGCGACAGTTATCCTATGTAATACAAAAACCCAAGAGCGTTACACTGAATCAGCCTTTAAAAAAGGTTCAGTAGATGCACTTTGTACTGCTTTTAATGAGGCTCTAGCTCATTTAGTTGAGGTTAAACATACCCTTAAATCTATCTATTTAGCCAACTTGACACCGGGTCAAAAAGGAGAAGTAACTGTCAAGGCGGTGGTCGAGTATGATGGTAAAGAAGTTATTACCATCCACACCCATGAAAATATTCTCAAGGCTTATTTTTTCGCCTACGTCAAAGCGATGATTGCCGTTTATGCACCCGATGAATATCACCCCGATATTCATAGCACAAAAGAATTGACACATTTGCACAAAATTGGCGAACGAGATTTTTGGGGACTGAATTTCAGCCAAGTTAATTTAATGGATAGTGAGGCCAATCTTTTTGACGCAAAATTGATGGGATGTAACTTCAGTCAGGCTAATCTTTCGGGGGTTAATTTAACTAATGCTGATTTAACAGGAGCCGATTTGAGTCATGCCAATTTGAGCAAAGCTAATCTAACGGGAGCTAACTTGACCGATGTTAAATTAGATGAAAATAATCTAACCCTCCTTGATGGCACAATTTTGACTAACACAATTATGCCTGAAATTAACATTGAAATTAGCGGCGAATCTCGTTTAGAAAAGGTTGCTCAACTACTCAAACACATTGATCCTCAAAGTCAATCTCGAATCTTGGCTATTCACTCCATGACAGATTCCATCTGGTGGGATAATCCCCTTGGTCAAAAATTCTGGGAAGTTAACAAAGAACTAATCGAAAGGAAGATTTCTATTCAACGAGTCTTTATTCTTCCTGAAGCTCGGAATCCAAAGCATTTACAGGTGATTCAGGAACAACTTAACTCTGGCATAGAAGTTGCTTTGATTTGTCAGGAAAAAGCCAAAGATGTTGAAGGCTATCGTTGGGATGATACCAACCTATTGATTAGCGAAAACTTATCTGTTCCCAGAAATTCTTTTACAGCGAGAAGAACTATGAATGGTCAAACAGAATCAGGTTATATTTCCTATCAAACAAGAGTTGTCGAGACAGATAAAAGTATCTTTAACGCTCTATGGGAAAAATCCGAAAAACTCTCTACTGAAGCTAATATTCAGGAACAATTAGCAAACCTGAATACCTGACCCCGAATTTTATTGTTTTATTAATTGATGATCACAAGGCGATCGCTCTTTCTATTCTATTTTGATAAAAAGCGATCGCTAAAAAGAAATTTCTCGGTCGTTTGTCACACAATCCTGAAGATATAAATCAATTAGTTCCTGATAAGAAATTCCTTTTTCTTTTGCTTTTTTTTCAAAGAAATCAATGACATCAATCCTTAAAGGTAAAGTGACCTGCCGCTTGAGTTGTTGAGCAAAAGGATTAGGACGACTTTTCATATTAGCGAGATCATACTCTGATTTCATAAACAATAACCTCGATGAGGACAGTATAGTATTTTGGTTAAATTTAACGACTCAATTATAATACATACAATCAAATTAACGATAGTTCGCTCTTAAAAAATTTTTCTCTCTCACCTCAGAAAAACTGTGATCGCCGTTCTAATTCTATTTTGATAAAAAGCGATCGCTTCCCCACAATCCCTAAAAAATAACCATAAAATTAATTAATAGAATATCGGAGAAAGACAAAGATGATTATCGCTCAAGAAAAACCAACTATTGCGACAGTCACCAAAACCCCTGTCACTTTGGAAGCGTATCGGGCGATCGCTGAAACTTCTCAGGAACGTTATGAATATTGCCATGGAGAAATGATTCTTATGCCTGGAGGAACCGCAACCCACAGCGCAATCGCGATCAATATCTCGGTTTTTTTGGGATTTTTATTGAGAGATAGGGATTTTCGTCTCTATAACAGCGATCTGCGGCTGTGGATTCCTGAATATAATTGTGGAACCTATACCGATCTCATGGTTGTTAACCATGAACCAGAATTTAACGGCGATCGCAAAGACGAAATTCTTAATCCTTTATTTATTGTAGAGGTGCTTTCCCCCGCCACAGAAGCCTATGATCGAGGTGATAAATTTAGAAAATATCGTTCCCTGCCAAGTTTTTGTGAATATCTGCTCGTTAGTCAAACTGAACCCTACATTGAGCAATATTTTAGACTCGCACAGAGCAATCGCTGGCAATTGCAAACCTACGATCAACTTAGTCAAATAATCCCTCTAGAGAGTTTAAACGTTGAACTTCCCTTGCTAGAAATTTATCGTCGTGTTAGTTTTGCCGCAGCCTCATAAATCCCTTAATCCGATTAATAACCTTTCTATTTTGTTTGCATAAAAAGCGATCGCCCCACAGTAAGGAAGCGGTGAGAAGTAGTTCATTAGAACTATTCAGGATAGTTAGGCAGAGAATGATATTGAAAGATGCCAAAGATACTGCCGACACTGCCGACACTGAGAATACTGCCAACACTGCCAATACTGAGAATACTGCCGACACTGCCAATACTCAGCATACTGCCGATACTAACCAGACTTAAAATGCTGCTGGCACTAGCGAGACTTAAAATACTGCCGGCACTGCCTAAACTCAAGATACAGCGATAACTAGCTTTGCTCAGATAATTAAGACCGGAAATCATTTTAAATCGGGGAAAGATTGGGGAATAGTTAGGGAAGTATTTTGCCAAACCTGTTGTAAACGCATAGCCGGCATAGTTAGATAAAGAATATCACCTTGATCGAGAGTAATTTCCAGTAATTGCCAACCGTGGATAGTTTGACCCTGTTTTTCTAGGTAAAGCGGCACAAAATCGGCATTCATCGCCGCTTCCTTGATAATTTGCCCCATAAAAGGATGATTAGGTGTGATTAATGTAGCCAAAGCAACCCAGAGGAGATCATCGGTCATGCCATTACCGAGAATTCTACCGCCCAAAGCGGCCGCAGCGAAGGAATAGGTAGCCAGATCCCGGGGACATAATACCGTATCAAAATCAAAAACCTCTTGAATCGATCGCCCGAATTGTTCCTGAGAGCAGCGTAAAACTAGATTAATTTTAGGAGCGATCGCTTTAGCAGTGAGGGCAATCTCCACATTAATCATATCCTCGTAAGTAACCACGATCAAAGATTCAGCGTTGTTAATATTAGCCGTTTCTAGGGTAGCCACTAGACGCGCATCCTCGATGATAACGGGGATTCCCCAGGAGCGCACGGAATGCAAAAATCTATTATTGGGGTCCGATTCAATCACCACCACTTCACAGCCTTGCTCGTGCAATTGTCGCACGATCCGGGTGCCGATACCTCCTAAACCACAGATAATGTGATGATTGCGGACGGGAATGCGGGTAGCATCCCAAAACTGCTTAAAGCGACTACCGAGGATAAAATCGTTGAGGAGAGCATAACAGATACCGATAACCCCCGCACCGACAATCATCATGACCACGGTAAAAATTTTGATACTATCGGGGGTAGATTCGGCCACTTTTTCGTTACCTCCGGCGCCGGTAATCATCCCGACAGAGAAATAGAGGGAATCGACGAGGGAAATTTTTTGATTAACGCTGAGATAGGTAATGGTAGCAAGGGAAATCATCCCCAAGAGGGAAAGGGTGACAAGAATTACCGGTTGGACATAGTGCTGATAGGGACGGAGATTGAGCAGATTTCTCAGCCACTTTTGCAGTTTAAAACGCTGTTTTGCCTTAATTGTC
The DNA here is from genome assembly GCF_028329095.1 of Microcystis sp. CS-574. Taxonomy (NCBI): domain Bacteria; kingdom Bacillati; phylum Cyanobacteriota; class Cyanophyceae; order Chroococcales; family Microcystaceae; genus Microcystis; species Microcystis sp. CS-574. The sequence goes on along the minus strand of NZ_JAQMSY010000070.1, from coordinate 19,553 downwards.
GGTTTATTGCCGATAATGAGATGATCGCCAGTTGCGAGTTTTTTGCCTAAAAGAACTGCGGAAACCAGATCGATTTCGTCGTGAGCGGGGAGATAATAGATTAACATCCGGGCCGGATCGTCCCAAAGTTCGTAGAGGGGTAATCCCCACCAAGGATGATTTTCCTCGATAATTATCTCTTGAATTGGCCAAAGGCGATCGAATAGCTGTAATTGACCGATAGCTTTATTACCAAGGGCAGCAAAGGAAAAGATCGGGGCTGCTAGGGAAGCAACGCTCATGCTAACGTGAGCAGGGAGGGTTTGATCGAGTCTTTCTCCTAAAGTTTCGTTAAATAGTCGGTTAACTATCCGAATTTTCGGGTTAATTATCCTTGCGCGGGTGAGAATTTCCAGATTGAGTGCGTCGTTATCGATGGCCAAAACTAGGGTTTCTGCATCTGGAAGGCCAGCTTGCAGGAGAGTTTTAGGAGAGCAGGGATCGCCGATAATAATATCAGACTGGTATTCACAGACCATTTGGCGATCGCTAATCGCTACTACTGCCGCAGATTGTTGTTTGAGTAAACAAAAGATTTTATAACCCGTGCGACCTAATCCACAGACGATGATTTGCGGTTTCATTCGTCGAGCGCGTTTTTTGCTGATTAACCTTTCATTTGTAGCGCAAAAACTAGGAAAAATCTGTAACTAAAGCTGCAATGCTGCCAATTTTCCTAATCAGGCTTTGAAGATGATAAAATAACCCTGATCATCGATTGAATCACTTCAGCCTTGACTCGCTTTCTCTGGGATAAATTTAGTAAAGATTACCTCGAAACTTTTCTTGCTTCTTGCGGTGACGTGAAAACTAGCCTTGATGTGACGGCAGAAACTCAAGAAATCGATGTGTATTTTCGACCGACTTCCCCAGAAATACCGCCCGAATTAGGTTTATTAGGCCGATTAGCTCAAACCCCTTGTCTATTGGAACCCTATCGCAATCCGGTCACGATTGATGGCATTATTGCCTGTTTATCTAAACTGTTTACTGTGCGGGAACAATTACAAAGAGAAGCTCACCGCAATCAACAACCCTTATTAGCAGAAAATATTCCTAGACTATGGATACTAACTCCTACGGCCAGTCAAAGAATTATAACTGCTTTTTCCGCTCTCAATCATCCAGATTGGGGAGAAGGAATTTATTTTTTACCTCCAGCATTAACCACATCCCTTATTGTCCTGCATCAATTACCCGAAACCCCTGAAACCCTTTGGTTAAGATTATTAGGTAGAGGAGGAACCAGAACCAGAGCGATTGATGAATTAGAGTCCTTGTCTCCTAGTCATCCCTTTAAATCAGCTTCCTTAAAATTATTATACAATTTGAGTAGGAACTTGCAAGCCTTACCCAAAAGAACCCAGGAGGAGAGAAAATTTATCATGCGTTTAGCCCCTTTATACGAACAAGATAGAGAAGCAGCGATTCAAAAAGGTAGAATCGAAGGGATTCAACAAGAAGCATCCAAGTTAGTGCTACGCTTGCTTAAGCGACGTTTTGGTGAATTGCCCCCGCATATCACCGAAACTATTCAAAAACTCTCAGTAGAAAAATTAGAAGACTTAGGAGAAGCATTACTAGACTTTGAGACTCAAGCTGACTTAATTAATTGGCTGAACTAATAAATAGGCTTTGAAGATGATAAAATAACCATCATCATTGATTGAATCACTTCAGCCTTGACTCGCTTTCTCTGGGATAAATTTAGTAAAGATTACCTCGAAACTTTTCTTGCTTCTTCCGGTGACGTGAAAACTAGCCTTGATGTGACGGCAAAAACTCAAGAAATCGATGTGTATTTTCGACCGACTTCCCCAGAAATGCCGCCCGAATTAGGTTTATTGGGCAAATTAGCTCAAACCCCTTGTTTATTGGAACCCTATCGCAATCCGGTCACGATTGATGGCATTATTGCCTGTTTATCTAAACTGTTTACTGTGCGGGAACAATTACAAAGAGAAGCTCACCGTCATCAACAACCCTTATTATCAGAAAATATCCCTAGACTATGGATACTAACTCCTACTGCCAGTCAAAGAATTATAACTGTTTTTTCCGCTAAAGAAAAGTTATTATAAATCCAACAAAAAAGATTACAAGGAAGAGCGACTATTCCCGCAGCTGAGGTGGATAAAATATATGGGATAGAACCTTAAATGAGCTATTCTGTTACTTTTGAACCAGAGTCGATAACTTATTTAGATTTGATCACCGATTTTATCAGACTTAGGATTGTTAATAAAATTAAATATAACTAATGAAATTACTTTTTTAGAACCATGCCAGCAAAAGATATTTACCATGAAGCCGTGAAAAATGCCTTAATTAAAGACGGTTGGAGTATTTTAGCTGATCCTTATAAAATTAAATATAAAGATGTTGAATTTTTGCTGATTTAGCAGCAGAAAAACCTTTGGCTGCTGAAAGAAATGGACGTAAAATTGTTGTGGAAATCAAAAGCTTTTTAAGTCCCTCACCTATGAGATATTTTGAAATAGCTTTAGGACAATATATTTTATATCGAAATTTAATCAGTCTTGCCGTGAGTTAAGTTATCGGTAAATCTTGCCTCGAAATCTGAGGTTTATAAAAGAAGCTTAAAGGAGCTATTCTGTTACTTTTTAACCAGTTTATCCCTATGGGTAACAAGAATTTGAGGTATAATTATAATATCTCTATAAACCCGCATAAAAAAAGTTTATGGCTATTTCAATTACTTTAACCCTACCTGATGAGATTTTTAATCTAGATCAATCCTTAGCCCATTCAATTAACCGTGATCTTAATGATATATTAGTAGAAGCGATCGCTTTTTCTATTAGTCCCAATTATCAAGGCGAAAAAATCTCATCCCTAAATTCATTATCAGATGAAGAAATTATCAAATTAACTCAATTACAAATGGCATCGGAACAAGATCAAAGATTAAGCGAGTTGCTCAATCAACAACAAGAGAGGGATTTATCAACCTTTGAAAATAGGGAACTTTGGTCATTGATGCAAATTTATCAAATAAACTTGTTAAAGAAGGCACAAGGATTAAATGAAGCGGTTAAAAGAGGATTAATTTCACCCTTAGAAGCATGAATCCTAGCCCTATTCCCGACTATATTAAAGATAAAATTCGCCAACAAGCTAATACTAAATCTGGTTATTAAAAACTGATTATTTATTCCCCCTTTTGCATGAGGTTCTCTCCTTTATAAGTAGCCTATACTCAACGGATTTAGTATAATTGCTGATTGTCGGTATTCCTGCAAATGTAAGATGCACCAGGTCAATTTATTGCGGCGGAACCTAGGAGCAAAGGTGATAATTTCGGTCAAAGAAATAAGTAGAGGTAGAACCTCGCTTATCTGCATTCCAAGCTATAACCTGGCTTAGATTAACGAGTCAATAACCTAAAACTATTTTAAATATAAAAATCAATAAAAAATCATGATCAAATAACCCTTGACTTCCCCCCCCCCCTTGTGATAGCTTGTGTTGCATGATATTGGCGCAAAACTAGCGTTAAATATGACCATATTTCCGTCCTATTATGGGCATCAAATCCATGAAAAAATTACTGACAATTTTAACCCCCTTGACTCTGATGGGGTTGGCTGGGGTTACTCCTGCTCAAGCGGCAATAGTAGCTGGTTGGAATGAATTTAACGCTTCTACGGCATCCTATCCCAAAGCGGCGGATACTGTAGGTGCGAATATAACCAGCACTGGGTTAGATACCGCCGGGATAACTCGGCGTAATATTAGTTTCGCGTTGGGTGCTGGAACCAACAGTTGGAATACAACTAGCACTGTCAATACCAACCAATACGTGGAATTTGCCGTGCAACCGGGTGCAGGTTTTCAGGTCGATTTTACTAACTTGCAACTCAATGCGCGGCATGATGAAACGCGGCTAGATTTGGTCTTGCGCTCTAGTGTTGATGGGTTCACCAGTAATTTAGGGACACAAGTTAGCCTAACAACTAGCTATAATACCTACAGCTTTGACCTAAGCAGTTTAGCACCCCAAACCGGACCGGTGCAGTTCCGTCTCTATGGACTGAATGCTGAGTCCGACACTGTCTACTTCTATGCTGTCAACTCCGCTAATGTTGCCGGGGGTGGGTTTGTGGCTCTTAATGGGGATATCACTCCTGCTCCAACGGTTTCAACCCCGGAACCTAGTGGTATAGTGAGTTTAATCGCTGTTGGTGCGTTGGGTGCCGCTTCCCTTCGTCGTCGGGGATAAATTATCCTTGGCAGGGGCAACTACAGAGGGGTTGCCCCGAAATCTTGATATAATCGGGAGTGAGATCAATTATCTTTTCTGAATAGGGGCAAATATGCAGATAAAAGACATGACTCCCCAAGAGTTACAAAGTTTAATCCGTAATACAGTAGATGATACTCTAGATGAATACTTCGGGGATCCGGATGAGGGAAAACAAGTTAAAGAATCTTTTAAACAAAAGTTATTAGAAATCCAACAAAAAAGACTACAAGGAAGAGCGACTGTTCCAGCATCTGAGGTTTATAAAAGATATGGGATAGAACCTTAAATGAGCTATTCTGTTACTTTTGAACCAGAGTCGATAACTGATTTAGATTTGATCACAGATTTTAAGTAGCTGGTTATAATTAAATTAAAAATGGATTTTAGGTTCGATCCCCCCTGCCCCCCTTGATAAGGGGGGTGCCGATCCCCCCTTAGTCCCCCCTTTAATCCCCCCTTGATAAGGGGGGCATCTGAAAGTTTTTAATACCTACCTACTTATCAGACTGAGGATTCTTAATAAAATTAAATGGTTAGCTATCAACTTTGAACAGATAACTCCCCTACCTCTTACGAGAGAATGGTCAGGGTTTTACAAATTAAGAGTAGGAGATTATCGGGTTATTTATGAATTTGATCGAGAGAGTAGGATAATTATTATTGTTAGAGTAGGTCATAGAAGTGAAGTTTATGACTAAATACTTACTAAAATAATTGGGATCAGCAATAAGCTAAGACGCATTTTAACCGCCTATCCTTATGATAGCGAGATTATTTTCTAGTAAAAATTGCCAAAGACAGCCCAATTATTGACAAAATTATGGCAGTATAAATCGAGCGGTAGCCCTGATTAATTACGGCACGGCATATAATAAAAAACGGTCTCCCTAAACCAGTTGCCAAAATCGCCGCCATGCACAGTCAATTACTCGATAAACTCGGACAATTACAAAACCTCTTAAAAACCAGCGAAAAAGCTCTGATTGCCTATTCTGGGGGCGTGGATAGCACCCTAGTGGCAAAAGTGGCCTATGATCTGCTAGGGAGTCAAGCATTGGCAATTACGGCGGTTTCCCCTTCCCTACTGCCGGAAGAATTGGAAGAAGCGATCGCTCAGGCCGATCATATCGGTATTCCGCATGAATTGGTGGAAACCGAGGAAATGAATAACCCCAATTACACCAGTAATCCCGTTAATCGCTGTTATTTCTGCAAAAGTGAGCTACACGACACCCTTAAACCCCTTGCTCTAGCTCGTGGTTATTCCTACGTCATCGATGGCGTTAATGCTGATGATTTAAGGGATTATCGTCCCGGGATTCAAGCCGCTAGGGAGCGCGGCGCTCGTTCACCTTTGGCGGAAATTGCTATCACAAAAAGCGAAGTTCGTCAACTATCTCGTTACTTAAATTTACCTTGGTGGGATAAACCGGCGCAACCCTGTTTAAGTTCCCGTTTTCCCTACGGGGAGGAAATTAGCCTGGAGAAATTGCAAAGAGTCGGACGGGCGGAGATTTATCTGCGAAAATTAGGTTATCGTCAATTACGGGTGCGATCGAGCGGCGATACGGCACGGATTGAATTACCAGCAGCAGAAATCCCCGACTTTATTAATCGGACAAATTTAAGCGAATTGGTCGCTGATCTGCAAAAATTAGGCTTTATCTATGTCACCCTCGATCTAGAAGGTTATCAAAGCGGCAAGCTTAATCGAGTCCTCTAGTTCAGTGATCAGTGATCAGTAAACAGTAATCAGTGGACTGAAAACTCAAATCTGCTCTAACAGTTATCTTAATGGTGAGGTACGAAGCTTTCCTTTTGGGGAGTAGGTCGTCAATACCAAATTGGGTTATACTTCATCTTGACGAGAAAGGCTGTAACGGATAACTGGTCACTGATAACTGGTCACTGATAACTGATAGATGAACCTTTGTCTAGGGTTCCTCAGTCTTTACCCTTAAACCTCTAATTGCCAAGGCGAGGATAGATGAGTCAACTACAAAATGCCTTTACCCTATTCCTGAGCCTGTTGGTGGAAGCGATGCCTTTCTTACTGTTAGGGGTGATTCTCTCTAGTATTCTTTTAATATTTGTCGATGAACGTCGCCTAGTTGCCTTGATGCCTCGCAATGCTGTTTTAGGAGCATTTGTGGGGGGATGTATTGGGTTTTTGTTCCCCGTCTGCGAGTGTGGCAATGTACCCGTGGCGCGACGTTTACTTGTGCAAGGAATGCCGAATGCAGTAGCGGTTAGTTTTCTCTTAGCAGCGCCGACAATCAACCCGATTGTTATCTGGTCCACTTGGGTAGCTTTTCGCGATCAACCGGAAATTGTTTTCTATCGAGTTATCTTTTCTTTGTTCATCGCTACGGTTATCGGTATTATCTTTAGTATCCAAAAAGATCCCCGACCGCTCCTACAAACCTCTTTGGCAAAAAGCCTCAATTGGCAACCGGAAACACCGGAAAAAGAATCTATCCCACTACTACTACAATCCGGTTCTTTTCTGATCGGTAATTCTGGCAAAACTTTGCGCTTAGACGAAAGTTTTGTCGCTACTGCTGTCCTACCGGCGGTGCAAGCTATCCCGATGAAAAGGCGCTGGTTAACTTTTCTAGAAAACGTGGTGATGGAATTACGCGAATTAGGAGGAGTGTTAATCTTAGGAAGTGCTATAGCGGCCGGTTTACAGGTGTTTGTTCCCCGGGAATTTATTCTTAATTTGGGTCAGGATCCGATTACTTCGATCTTGGCAATGATGCTGTTAGCGGTCATTGTTTCGATTTGTTCCACAGTTGATTCTTTTTTTGCTCTCTCCTTTGCCTCTAGTTTTACCAGTAGTTCCCTGCTGGCTTTTCTAGTGTTTGGTCCAATGATTGACCTGAAAGGGATTGGTTTAATGTTGTCTATTTTTAAACCGAGAATGTTAATTTATCTCTTTGCTTTAGCAGCGCAAATGACTTTTTTACTCACCTTGGCTCACAGTTATTTATTTTAGGTCAGTCCCTAGATAGTTTTTCCCATGAATTCATCACGTCTAAAAATAATCGCCCCCCAATTTATCGATATTATTGCCCTAATCGGTTGGGGTTCATTACTATTTAAATACTGGATAACTGGACAATTAAATTTACTGATCCATCCTAATTATTTTATTCTTGTTCTCATCACCAGTATTGCTTTATTTGCCCTAGGATTAGTCAAGCTTTGGACATTATTAAAACAGTGGCAAAAAAAGATTAATTTAGATAGTAACGATAATCGATCGCATATTACCATTCTTCCCCAACATTTTGGCTCAGGTTTATTAGTAATAACTGCCCTTTTAGGCCTATTTATCGCTCCGCAGCCCCTCAGTAGTCAAATCGCATTACAGAGGGGAATTAGTGAATCTTTACCCCTAACTCGCGTGCAAACTCAATCCTTTGGTACTACCGTTAAACCTGAGGAAAAAAGTTTAATTGAATGGGTAAGAACTTTGAATGCTTACCCCGAACCTGATGCCTACACAGGACAACCGGTAAAAGTCACAGGTTTTGTGGTACAATTACCACAACTACCCGATAATTATTTATTAATTAGTCGCTTTATTCTTACCTGTTGTGCCGTGGATGCTTATCCCGTTGGTTTACCAGTGAAACTATCAGGAAGTCGCAGTCAATATCCCAATGATACCTGGTTAGAAATCACCGGAGAAATGGCCACGGAATCTTTACCCGTAGAGGTAGGAAAATCAACCACCAGAAGACAATTAGTAATTAAGGCCAAATCCGTGAAACCTATACCCACTCCTGCGGATCCCTACGGATATTAACAGTTAACTGTTATCAGTTGTTTCTAACCATCTACTATAATGCTGAAAACCTTACAACTACAACCGATTGATAAATTAGCGATAACATTAATTGTATCCCTAACCTTAGTAATTGGTGGCTTAATTTGGTTGGGTAATAGCTGTGGTAATCAATGTCTTTTACAAACTGGTCCAAGAGTCAAGGAATTTAGCTGGGAAAATCGAGAAATTGGAGCGGAAGATCAAGCATTTATTATCACTTTTGATCGCCCCATGGATCATGCTAGTGTAGAAAAAAATCTAGTTATCGATCCTGCGCTGCCGGGGAAGTTTAGTTGGGCCGGAAGACGATTAGCTTATACCCTCACTTCTCCCATTCCCTACGGAGAAAAATATCATCTGCAAATTGAAGGTGCGAGGGAACAATTTCCCAGCGGTAATCGATTAGGACAAACCCTGGCAATTTTTGAAAGAGAATTTAAAAGTCGCGATCGAGCTTTTGCCTATATTGGCACTAATGGGGAAGAACAGGGAAGATTAATTTTTTATAACTTGACCGAGGAGAAGAAAACCGTCTTAACTCCCGCAGATTTGACCGTTATGGCTTTTGAATTTTACCCTGATGGTAAAAAAATCCTCTTTTCGGCCGTGGCGAAAAATCAGGGAATACAGGGAATTCGTGAACTACAGCTTTACCAAGTTGATTTTGGCCAATCTTCCCCAAAAATTGAGTTAGTGCTAGACAATAAAGATTATCAAAATAATCATTTTGATTTATCTAAAGATGGGGAAACTATTGTCGTGCAGAGAATTGAGCGCCGCAATCCGATTAACTTCGATTTATGGGCAGTTAAATCGGGGGAAAAACCCAAACAATTAAACATTCAAGGTGGAGAATTTTTGATCGCACCTGATAGTAAAACTTTGGCTGTCACCCAGGGGGAAGGAATCGCACTTTTGCCTTTAAAAACTGAAACAAAACCCCTGGATTTTTTACCAAAATTTGGGCGAATTTTGAATTTTTCTGCCGATGGTACGGCCGCAGCAATGGTGAATTTTAATACTGATAATGCCAAAATGCGTTATATTCGATCGCTTTTTTATGTCAATAATCAAGGATTACAAAAACGCTTACTCAATCTACAAGGTTCGATTATAGATTGTCAATTTAATGCCACTGGTAGTGATTTATATTGTTTGTTAACTGAGTTAGTTACTAACAGTCAAGAGTACAAAGAAAAACCCTATTTTGCTAAAATAGATGTGAAGACTGGTCAAGTGACTCCCCTACTGGAATTAGCCGATTATCGTGATATTCACATTAGTTTATCTCCCGATAGTTTAGCGATTATTTTTGATCAACTTCGCACCAGTTATGATACTAATCCGACTAATCCCTTGACTACTGACTCAGGAGAAACAATTATCGGTGGTCGTTTGTGGATGTTAATTCCTCCCCTACAAGATGGAGTGAAAGCAAGTAAATCTGATTTAATTGAATTACCTCTAGCGGGAATTCGTCCCCAATGGATGCCATAGAATTTCATTATTAACTTAGGAATTATTTCGATGCTGTCAAACTCAGAAAAATTAGCCAAATTGCGTCAGTATTTTGTTAGTGGTGCCACTCGTTCCTATCAATTCCGTCGTCAGCAGTTAGAGAAGTTAAAACAGGCAATTATTAAATATGAAGGAGAGATATATCAAGCTTTATATAGGGATTTAAAGAAAAGTCCCGAAGATTGTTGGATTACTGAAAATGGTTTCCTTTTGGGGGAAATTAATAACGCTTTAAAAAATTTGCGCTCATGGATGCAACCCAAACCTGTTAAAACTAATCTCTTAAATTTTCCTTCCTCCAGTCAAATTATTCGGGAACCTTTGGGAGTGGTGTTAATTATTGGTGCTTGGAATTATCCCCTCCAATTGTTATTAGTGCCTTTAGTTGGTGCTATTGCTGCCGGTAACTGTGCGGTATTAAAACCGAGTGAATTTGCCTCAGCGACGGAAAAATTAGTAATTAAAATAATTCAAGAAATATTCCCTGAAGAATATGTGTTAATTGTACCCGGAGATGGTGCGGAAGTAATTCCGAATATGTTAGACAGTTTCACCTTTGATCATATATTTTTTACTGGCAGTACAAGGGTAGGAAAAATTATTTATCAACTAGCGGCAGAAAAGTTAATTCCTGTTACTCTAGAATTAGGGGGAAAAAGTCCCTGTGTTATCGAAGCTGATGCTAATATTTCCGTGGCAACTCGTCGCATTGCCGTGACAAAATTCTCTAATTGTGGTCAAATGTGTATCGCAGCTGATTATGTTTTAGTACATCAATCCCAGCAGGAGAATTTGATCAGAGAATTAGCTAATACTATTGTTAATTTTTTTGGTGAAGATGCCAGATTAAGTGCTGATTATGGTAAGATAATTAATGATAAACAATTTGATCGCCTGATTGACTTGCTCAAAGATGGTGAGATTGTTTTTGGTGGCAAAACTGATCGAGAAAATTTATATATTCAACCAACTTTATTAACTAATGTTTCCCTTGATGCTCCTATTATGCAAGGGGAAATATTCGGTCCAATTTTACCGATCATTGCCTTTAGCACTTTTGAGGAAGCTTTAGCAATTATTGCTAAAAACCCTAACCCTCTAGCTTTTTATCTGTTTACTACCAAGGCAAATACCGAAAAGAAATGGTTAGAATCAGTCCAGTTTGGGGGAGGTTGTATTAACAACAATAGTTTTCATTTTACTAATCCTAGTTTACCCTTTGGTGGTCGAGGAAATAGCGGTATTGGTAGCTATCATGGTCGTTTTTCCTTTGAGAATTTTAGTCACCAAAAAGCGATTATGAAAACACCTCTTTGGTTCAATCCCGCTTTAAAATATCCGCCTTTTGAGGGTAAATTAAACTTATTTAAGTTATTAGTTCGCTAAAAAGCTACAGTTTAAGTTAAAGCTTTTAAGAGAGCTTGAAATTTCAGCTGAATTTCTGCTAGTTCTTTTTCTGGATCGGAGCCGGCAACAATACCCGCACCGGCGTATAATCGCGCTTGATCGCCTTTAATTAATGCCGAACGAATACCAACAATAAACTCACTATTATTTTGACAATCAATCCAACCCAAAGGAGCGGCATAAAGAGAGCGATCGAAGGTTTCATAATGACGAATTTGTGCTAAAGCGATCTCGGTGGGAACCCCAGCAACAGCAGGAGTGGGGTGTAGTTGGGCAACAATTTCGAGGGGATGGATAGAGGGTTTTAGTTTGGCATGGATAGGAGTCCAGAGATGTTGAATATTGGAGAGTTTTAACAATCTAGAGGGAGAATTTTGCGGATTTAAGCCAATTTGTCGCAGTTTTTGGTTAATAAAGTCACTAACAGCCCGATGTTCCCGTTGTTCTTTTTCACTAGCGAGGAGTTTATTGGCAAAAAGAGCATCTTCGATCGCATTTTCTCCCCGGGGGGCGGATCCCGCTAAAGCATCGGTGATTAATTGCCCCTGATGGACAGTTAACAATCGTTCGGGACTAGCACCGATAAAATGATCTCCCCGTCCATTGCCGAGGGAAAAAGTGTAGCAATCGGGATGACGCTGACGCAAATTATCGAGACAGTTTACTAGATGAAAAGGACGAGGAGAAATCACGTCAAGAGCGTGAGCGAGGACAATTTTGCTAAATTTTTGAGCATGGATAGATTGGATGGCATCAGCAACAGCCGCTTGAAAATTATAGGTAGGATGAATATAATAACTACAGGAATCCTGGCGAGGATTTTGTCGGCAATTGCTGGAGTTATTTTGGATAATTTTGAGGTTATTAATAGTTTCTTCGAGGGAGTTTTCTATTTCTTTTTCGCCGGTGATTAAGAGATTAGTCAGGAAAAAATATTCCGATTGTTTTTTGATAATTTGAAACTTAGGCAGGGTTAGGGTAGCTGAGGGAAAGGGGGTAGCTGTTGCCGAGTCGAAAAAAGTGAAACTACAAAAGATGCGGGGAGTAATCTCGCTATAGTTATCAATTTTAATAATTCTTTGTTGACAGTTTTCAATAAATTTTTGAGCTTTTAAAAAACGTTGTTTGCCGTGGAAAGTAGCAGTAAAAGCGATGCCGTAGCCGAGAAAAGCAGTTTCTCGTTCGGGATTTTCCCAATAACAATGGGTGGGATAGCTAGAAGCAATCCGAGAGAGAATTTCTAGGAGATCAAGGGGGGAAATTTTTTGACAAAAACTGACGATCGACCGATTTCCCTTTTCTGCGGCTAACAGTTGCGGGTTGAGGATAAAGTTATAGAGGCCGCGAAGATCAGCAATCGGACTATCAGGATAGGAAAGGCGAGGAACGGCAGAAGTCATGTCAAGTTTTTTGTATTTTTTGCAAAAAAAACCATGATTAATGGTATGTAATCCCCACAGATGTGGCCAGAGTCAAGGCTCTCTTTTTAACTATGGTATCGGAGAAAGGGTCTTTAGGCAGAAAGCGAGCGGGATATTTGTGGCGATTAACCTCCTTGGCAACACATCAAGGCTTAAAATCTCCAGAGATGGCTATTATTTAAATGGGCAAAAAAATTAATTTAATAATTTCTATTTTACAAGTTTGTGGAAATTGCCACCACGGGACAAGTGGGGATACATTGTTCACAAACCACACAACGGGAACGCAAAAACTTAAGACGAAAACTTTCGGGATCAAGGGTTAAAGCTTCCGTGGGACAAACTCCCGTACATAAGCCACAATCGACGCATTTTTCTTCATCAATAACGATTTCGCGACTAACTTGGGAAACGCCAATATTTTGTAATTGTAACCATTCGATCGCCGCTTCTAACTCATCGATATCTCCCGATAATTCTAATACTAATGTTCCCACTTGATTGGGGGCAACTTGGGCGCGGATAATATTAGCGGCGACGTTAAAATCCTTTGCCAGTCGATAGGTAACGGGCATATGGACGGCTTTTTTGGGAAAAGTGAGAGTAACGCGTTTTTTCATGCAGCCTTTCCAATCAAAGAATCTTTTTTTGCTTATTTGCCGAAAACGGCTGGAATTACAATAGTAGCAGTGGCGGCAACGATCAGACCAAAAGCCAAATTAACTACCTGTTGATCAGCTTTTTGGTAGGTATCGATGCTAAGACTAAGTTCACGGATTTGGTTGATCACGTCTCCTAGCTTTTTTTCAATGTTTTGAACGTTACTTTCTAAAGTTTCTAATCGCCCCTCAATTGTATGAACGTCCCCTCCTAGCCTTTTTAGCTGTCCCTCTATTCGATCGAGTCTTTCTTCTGTCATAATTATTACCCATCTCTAACTTAATTGTAACTCAATCGACACCAATACTAAAAGAGCGCAGCAGTCGTTACAATAGGACAAAGTAAACTTTGATTAAATATCCATGACAGCCACCACACCCACCAACAAAACCAGAAATCTTCTGCTGGCAGTAACGGCAGTTATCCTTAGTGTAGCGATTTTCTTCGGCTTTCAAACCACCGCTAGTTCCGTATCTTTGGAAGCGCAAGCGGAAAAAGCGACACCTTTCGATCTTGCCGTCAGCAATGGTAAACCCACCCTGACAGAATTTTATGCTAATTGGTGTACCAGTTGTCAGGCGATGGCCCCTGAAATTGCCGAAATTAAAAAACAATACGGTAATGCCATTAATTTTGTTATGCTCAACGTTGATAATAATAAATGGTTGCCGGAAATTCTCCGTTATCGTGTGGATGGGATTCCCCATTTTGTATTTTTAAATAACCAAGGACAACCGGTTGCCCAAGCGATCGGAGAACAACCAAAATCAATTTTAACTGCTAATTTAGAAGCACTTTTAACTAATTCTACCCTACCCTATGCCACCACTACGGGAGAGACTTCTGATTTTAATATCCTTGTGGGTGCTAGTCAAACCGATCCCCGCAGTCACGGCAGTCAAGTTAAGCAGTAAGCAGTAAGCAGTTATCAGTTATCATTGGAAAGCTTAGGGCTGAAAGCTATCATTCAAGAGTCAACTATCAATCAGTACATTTCATTGACTAAAATCTTTTAACTATGGCGATTATTGTTCAACATTTGACCACAGGTAACGAATATATATTCCTAGGAGTTAGTGGGGGTGAAAGTAAGAATATTTTACCCACCAAAATGTTAGGAGATTTCTTCGCAACCGAGACTCCAGATAAATCGCGATCGGTGACGGTTTGTGATGATCAAGGCCGGATACTTTGGTTTCCCGTCACAGAAATAATTGTGGTGGAGGTAGATGGTCAAAAACCCGAAGAATTATTACCAGAAATTATCGCTCCTGAACCAGTTCCTTTACAATTAGATAAAGAGAATCAAACTCAGTCCCCAGAAAATCAAGGAAACATCGATGAATTTGCCGAAGATGACGATTGGATCTAGAATTAAATATCTAATTTTAGCGGGAATCATTGCCCTATTTACTGTAGGCTTTAACTCCCTCTATTCGGTTTCTCAAAACTTGATCGCTTCCTTCCCTGTTGCCGAAGTTGAAGCCCAATATCTTAACGATTGGACACCAGAATTAGAGGCAGAATTTCAACAAAGGGCAAAGCAAGTTATTAACCATTTTGCTAGGGCAGAAAGTTATGGCAATTTGTGGGGAGAAAACGAGAAAAAATCCTATGCTATGGCCATGTTTGATTTCTTGGCAGGAAACAGGCAAAAAGCCCTAGATTTCCTGCAGCAGGATGACCCACAAAAACGGGAACAGTTCCACACTGATTATATAGATTATTATTTTTCTTTTACCCTAAAAGGACAAATTAGAAAATATTTTCTTCTCGGAAAGTATCTCGATCCAGTTTATCGTCAGAGAATGTATAATGCGGCGAAAATTTGGACAGAAACCGACCCTTTACAACGGCCCCATCCTATCCACGGCACCGGCCAAGGAACGGGTAATGATTGGAGTATGAAAAGACGGGGTTTATGGGTAGATAGTCGCAATACTGATAACCTGCGAGCGATGCGCGAAACATCGGTTTATCTGATGGCCGAAGAAACAGGAAATGAGGCAACTCGTCAACTTTATAAAAGTAAAATTAAGCGCTACGTTTCAGCTTTATATAACATCGGGATGGGAGAATGGGATTCAGAAGTTTATCAAGGTCATACCTTTGCTGCCTATCTCAATCTCTACGATTTTTCTCAAGATACGGAAGTTAAACAATGGGCAAAAATGGCCTTAGATTGGTTATCCATGGCCGCTAGTGTTAAATATTATCGGGGTGGTTGGGGTGGCCCTGTAAAACGTGATTATGGTGATGGCCATGGCGTAATGCGATCACACGCAGGTCGCACTTTTTGGTTATACTTTGGTGATACTCCTGTCGCCAATAATCGCCAGGAATTGGACTCTCTTTATCTAATTACCAGTCATTATCGTCCTCCTTTAGCAGTGATGGAATTAGCCCGAAAAAACTTTAATAAACCGGTAGAAATTCTCGCCAGTAAACCCCTATATGAAAACTGGAAACCGGGCAATAATCAGAGTCCGGGTTATTGGGAAACTCAATTTATTGGGGCTAGTTATCAAATGGGTAGTCTGGCGGGAACTTTCCCCGATGGCGATGTGGCTCCGTTTAAATTCATGGCCTTTAATCAACACAAAGGAGTGGATTTTTTTGTGGCTAACACTGGCAAAAATGGCGTAAAACCGGGCAAAAATCCCGGGGATGAAATCGGACAATATCGTAATCTTTTAATCTGGTTACGTCCAGCAGACCAAGCTTTTTTCTGGCAATTACCGAAAACTGCCAAGGTAGAAAAAGATGATAATATCTGGTTTATTCAATTAGAAAAAACTTGGTTAGCCCTGAGATTAATAAATCTTTCTTCTCCTGAAATGATCGAGATTCCTAATTCCCCTTATCCCGATGATAATACCTACCAAGCTTTACCCACAGGTAACAATTATGCGGGTTTTGCTCTGGAAGTGGGGGAAGCGGCAACCCAGGGTAGTTATGAGAATTTCAAGAGCATATTTAAGCAAAAAAGTCAAGTAAATTTAACTCAAATTAAGCAAGGCAGGGTTTTATTTAAAGGCAGTCAAGGGCAGAGTTTACAATTGACCTATAATCAAATCAATCTACTGCCGATGTTAATTCGTAACGGTCAAAAGCACGATTGGTCAAAAAATTTCGCCCTTTATAACAGTTTAAGTCGAGATAACTCTCCCGTTTCTTTAGGATGGAAAGAGGGCAAATTAACCGTCAAAGCAGGGAAATATCAATTTTCTAATGCTTTGATTCTGTCTTCTCCTTAAGTTAGATATTCTGCACTATTTCTGAGGATTGCTCAGACCATTTGCGCTTGATTTAAGAATTCTTGCAATTTTTCTCCTTCGATTACTTCCGTGGTCAAAAGATTAGCAGTAATCGACTCTAATAAATTGCGGTTGTAACTAAGAATTGCTAGGGCTTTTTGGTAACTAGCGTCGATAATTTGTTTAACCTCTTCATCGATCGCTTTGGCCGTATTTTCCCCGATCGAACGCCTGGGACTACCCTGATTATTACCTAAAAAATTAGCCTGTCCTGTTTTATCGTAGGCTAGGGGACCCAAGGATTTACTCATACCATACATTGTCACCATTCTTTCAGCAATATCCGTCGCCCTTTGTAAATCATCGGAAGCACCATTAGTGACACTGCCAAAGATTAATTCTTCGGCTGCCCGACCGCCCAATAACATAGTAATTTGTTCTTTAAATTCGGTTTCTGTCATCAAAAAACGGTCTTCCGTGGGAATTTTCAGGGTATAACCCAAAGCGGATAAACCCCGGGGAACGATGGAAATTTTCTCGACGCGACCACCTCCAGGCATAACAGCACCAACTAAAGCATGGCCGACCTCGTGATAAGCGACGATTTTCTTTTCTTTTTCCGATAAAACCCGACTTTTCTTTTCTAAACCAGCGATAACTCTTTCTATCGCCTCTTTAAAGTCGATTTGACTGACTTTTTCCCGATTATTACGGGCAGCCAAGAGGGCAGCCTCATTGACGAGGTTGGCTAAATCGGCACCGGCAAAACCGGGGGTTTGGGTGGCGATCGCTTTGAGGTTAACATCTTCACCCATCTGGACTCGTTGGGCGTATATTTCCAAAATTGCCAATCGTCCCGCTAAATCGGGACGATCCACCAAAACTTGGCGATCAAAGCGCCCCGGACGCAATAAAGCGGCATCAAGAGTCTCTGGGCGATTGGTGGCGGCTAAAACGATGACGACGGCTTCTTTGGGACTAAAACCGTCCATTTCTGTCAAAAGTTGGTTTAAAGTCTGCTCGCGCTCATCATTACTGCCGCTAGTTCCCGATCCCGAACTTCTTGATTTACCGATCGCGTCCAATTCATCAATAAAAATGATGCTAGGGGCATTTTTCTTCGCTTGGGCAAATAGATCCCGCACCCGGGCTGCCCCAGTGCCGACAAATAATTCCACGAATTCCGAGGCCGAAATGCTAAAAAAAGTTACTCCCGCTTCTCCCGCGACCGCTTTTGCTAAGAGGGTTTTTCCTGTCCCCGGCGGTCCGACTAAGAGAACACCCTTAGGAATACGCGCCCCAATTTTATTAAAGCGCTCGGCATCCTTGAGAAATTCGACAATTTCCTTTAACTCGGTTTTTGCTTCCTCGGCCCCGGCCACATCACTGAAGGTAATCGGATATTTTTCGCCGTCTCCGTAAACTTTAGCGAGATTTTTATTAAAAAGCAGCGATTTACGCGTGTCATCGTTGCGATAGAACAGAAACTGCATGGCGGCGACTAAAATTAAGGGGGGAACCACCCAAGCGAGGAGAGTGCTGATCCAACTGTTTTCGGCCACAGGAATCGCCTCGAAGATTACGCCTTTTTGCTGTAATAGTTGGGGTAATTGGGGGTTATACACTGGAATCGTGGCCAAGACTCGTCCGGGGGCTAGATTACTGCTAGGTTTGCCCGCCAGAGAACTAGAATCACCGCGAAAGGGATTACTTGATCCCGGTGGATTAAGGGGGGGATTACCCAGAATAGGCAGGGATTCTAAAGGATTTTTTAATTGATAAAAGATGACTTGATTGCCAATTCTGACCCTACTGATGTCGCCCCGTTCCACTTTATTGATAAATTCGCTGTAGGGTTCGAGGGGAATATTGGATAATTCTGAGGGACGAGGGATAAGAAAATAGCCTAAAGCGGCAACACCAGAACAAATGATCAGGATTTTGCCTAACAGAGGCAAACGCGACCAGAAAAATTGATTATCTTCTTGATTAGTCATAATTTTTAGGGTGGGTCAGAGTGAAAATGCAAAGTTTATACTAACAATTCCCTGTCTCGATCGCCTTACCGATGGGATAGGATAGAGGATGGAATACTTGGTAGCGAGCGAGCGACAAACGAGAGAAATCCCATGAATTTAGTTAGCTTAGAGAACTTTCTCGATAACACTTCTTTTTTAGTCCTGTTTTTAACCATGCTGGTTTATTGGGCCGGGGCAGCCTTTCCTAGCATACCTTTGTTGCCGGGCCTGGGCAGCACGGGAGTGGCCATCGCTAACCTCTGTATCGCCGCTTTATTGGGAGCGCGTTGGTTAGAAGCGGGTTATTTCCCCATTAGCAATCTTTACGAATCTTTATTCTTTCTCGCTTGGGGTGTAACTGCGGTTCATTTAATTGCTGAGTACACTAGCCGCAGTCGCCTGGTGGGGGTGGTGACGACTCCTGTAGCCATGGGGATTACTGCTTTTGCCACTTTGTCCTTACCCGGAGAAATGCAAACTTCGGCGCCCTTGGTTCCGGCTTTAAAATCGAATTGGTTGATGATGCACGTTAGCGTCATGATGTTAAGTTATGCTGCTTTGATGGTGGGTTCCCTGATGGCGATCGCTTTTCTGATCGTCACGAGAGGTCAAAATATCGAGTTAAAAGGCAGTTCCGTGGGTACGGGGGCCTATCGTCTCCAAAATAAGTTATCTACCACTCTTTCTGCGCCAGTTTTCATGGAAACGGCTAACGGTGGCACAACCGCCCTTTTAACTCCCACCCTAACAGCGATGGCGACTCTTTCGCCCCAACGTCTTAGCTTGGCGGAAACCCTCGATAATATCAGTTATCGGGTCATTGGTCTCGGTTTTCCCCTTCTCACTATCGGTATCATCGCCGGAGCAGTTTGGGCGAATGAAGCTTGGGGTTCCTATTGGAGTTGGGATCCGAAAGAAACTTGGGCGCTAATCACTTGGTTAGTGTTTGCCGCTTATCTCCATGCCCGCATTACCCGGGGATGGCAGGGAAGAAAACCAGCTATTCTAGCAGCGAGTGGTTTTGTTGTGGTTTGGGTATGTTATTTAGGAGTGAATCTTTTAGGTAAAGGTCTTCATTCCTACGGTTGGTTTTTCTAAATCAGTTATAGGGGTGGGGTGTGGGGTGTGGGG
>NZ_JAQMSY010000069.1:0-5897 GCF_028329095.1 Microcystis sp. CS-574 | reverse complement strand
TTGTTTGTCTTTAAATTTAAAAGCAGATTTGGTAAATTCGGCACTTCCTCCTTGATGTTTTTTCTTAAAGTTAGGATACTTAGTACGACCAGCAAAGAAATTAGTGAAAGCTGTTTGTAGGTGTCTTAACCCTTGTTGTAAGGGTACACAGCTTACTTCGTTTAGAAAGTTTAATTCTTCTTGCTTTTTCCACTCGGTTAGCATTGAAGACGTTTCAGCATATCCTACTCTTTCTTGTCTTTCGTACCAAGCTTGTGTTCGTTCGTGGAGAGCTTTATTGTAAACCAATCTTACACAGCCCAAAGTGCGCCGCAATAGCGACTCTTGTTCGGGTGTGGGGTAAAATCGAAACGAATAGGCTTTTTCCATACCTCACATTTTAGCATATATTTCGTAAACGATGCTCATATTTAACAGTAAAGCCGTCGTAGAACGACGGGGTTTCAGACCCAAATTTTCGATGAGACTCATACCAGTGTAGTTCAGCTTTGCGGATTTCTCCATTAGGAAATTGAACTAAGCCGACTCCTTTTAGCTTTCGCCATCGACGACCCCCAAACTGCGCTTTTAGCCTTCTGAGTTCACGAATAGAGAGGTTGACGGCGATAATCTCTATTTCGGTTAGTTCTCCAATCAACTCAAAGCCATTACCCATGTCATCATTCTAACAAAGATTAATAAAAATCTAGAATGCCCAAAAAAAAGCGATCGCACTTTATCAATATAGCGCGATCGCTGCCAATTTAAGGCTAGATTGACCAGTTTTTTATTTTAATTTGCGCTTCAAGACTGAACCAGCACCCAAAGCACCAATGGCGAGTAAACCCAAGACTGAAGAAGGTTCGGGGACTTTTTGACCTGTTAGGTAAAAAGCATGGTGTTGTCCATTATTAGACCAGTTGTTGAAAGTCCCGCCGGAGGATTGTTGACCTGTTGAACCAACACCTGGAGTTGTTGTACCCCAATAAATCTCGTCCCGGTCAAAGTTGCTGGAAAGGTGTAAACCTAGCCAGTATGTTGTATTTGCCGATAAATCGAGAGGAGTCTGAAGATCGAACGAATAAGCATATTCGTTGAGACCAAAAGCTTGTTTGCCAGTTGCCGTCTTCACCACGTTAGCCCCTGCGCCTTGAGCAAAGGGGGTACCGGCCGGCTGACCGCCTGCATTTGCGAATACAAAGTAGTCGAGGGTTCCATCCCATGCACCTAGAGCCTCAAGGGTCCAGAAATGAACATCTGTTAGCCTTGTCCCAATATCCTGACTAAGAATAAAATCCTCTGTCTGTACCCATCCCGTCATTTCATTTCCATTCTGTTGATCTGGACCACCCCCATCAAAAATTATAGATGCTGACGCTGTTCCCATGGTTGCAAGAGCAATAGATGTTGCTCCAGCACTAACTATCGATAACTTTTTAAGCACAGTCGAAGTTTTCATGTTCGGAAATTTTCCTCAAAACAAATAAACAAACAAATGTTCTGACTGCCCTTTAAAGGAGAAAATCTCAAATTAAGCGACATTGGCAAGGGAGAAAAATTGGTTTTTTCAAAATTGCCAATCACTAAATTTTAAGTTAGTTCCTCAATGACAAGACAGAGCAACAACGGGATTTTACCCCCCCCCGATTTTGTCAAGTGTAAACCAACACAAATTTACAAAAATTTATAATTATTGTTACCCTTGAGAGTAGGGTAGTAAATCTCAATTTGGTCGAAATATCTATATTACAGGGCGCACGCAGTTCGATAAACTCACTGACCACAGTGCGCTCCTGCCATTGGCGCAATAATATTATTGTAGGGGGGAATTGCATTCGCCCTCTTTGATCCCCCCTTAATCCAAGGAGGGTATCTGACAATTTTTAACCCCTACCTAATTAACAGCCAATCCCTAATCTCTCAATAACAGATATTCACGAATCTCAAAAAAGTTATCCCAAGGAATATAGGGTTGATTTTCCGCTTGCAGATAATCGATTAAACGATCCCTAGCAAAAACTAGATCGGCCCTTCTAGCCATGGTAATATCGGTAACAGAATCACCGATCGCAATAGTTTCTACTCCCGAATATTTGTCCATAATCAAGGCTTTAGCCACTAATTCCGTCTCATTTTCCCAATCGGAATGAACTTGCAAATATTCCCCTTGAGTATGAAGATTGACCCCATAAATTGCCGTCACCTTATCTAATAGTCCCTCCCGTTTTAAGACCGTTTCAATCATGCCTTGGATACCACCGGAGATAATAATAAAAGGGATGGATTGCTCCTGTAAAAAAGCGAGAAATTCAGCTAATCCGGGGCGAATTGGCTTGCTTTCGGCATAGGCGAGAATATCGGCGTATTTTTGGCTCGGTATCGACTCTAGCAGTTGACGGACACCCCGGCGCAGAGTCAGAGTACGGGCGTACATTTGGGGCATAATTTGGGCCGATAAATCGGGGGCGAATTCTTTGAGCATACCCGCAAAAGTTTCCACGGCGGTGATAGTGCCATCAAAGTCACAGAAAACAATTTTACTCATGGGGTGACAAAATATCTGAAATTGGATATAATCGAAGGTTATGATTAATTTTACAGAGATTATCCGACTCTAGAGCTTCAACCCCCATGAAATCCTATCTCGCCGCCGCCATTCAAATGACCAGTCAGCCGGATTTAGAGAAAAATCTCGCTGCCGCTGAAGAATTGATCGAACTTGCCGTGGGTAAAGGGGCGGAATTAATCGGTTTACCAGAAAATTTCGCTTTTATGGGGGCAGAAAGCGATAAAATCGCCCAGTCCGAGACTATTGCTCTCAAAGCCGATAAATTCCTCCGCACCATGGCCCAACGGTTTCAAGTGACCATTTTAGGGGGTGGTTTTCCCGTGCCGGTGACGGGTATTCCCGATAAGGCTTATAATACGGCTATTTTAGTTGATGGCAACGGTGCGGAATTAGCCCGTTATCAAAAAGTCCATCTCTTTGATGTCAATGTCCCGGATGGTAACACCTATCAGGAATCGAGTACAGTCATGGCAGGGATCGATTTACCGCCAATTTATGGCTCCGATAGCTTGGGCAAAATTGGCCTCTCGATTTGCTATGATGTGCGTTTTCCTGAACTCTATCGCTATTTATCGCAGCAAGGAGCCGATGTTTTATTTGTACCTGCGGCGTTTACAGCTTTTACAGGGAAAGATCATTGGAAAGTTTTGTTACAAGCGCGAGCGATCGAGAATAC
The DNA here is from genome assembly GCF_028329095.1 of Microcystis sp. CS-574. Lineage (NCBI taxonomy): Bacteria > Bacillati > Cyanobacteriota > Cyanophyceae > Chroococcales > Microcystaceae > Microcystis > Microcystis sp. CS-574. Next base: position 2,673 of record NZ_JAQMSY010000069.1, on the reverse strand, counting down.
TTGTTATATAATAGCTCCTGCTCAAACGGGCAATAATTACGAACGCCGTCACACCCACGGTCACGCTATGATTATCGATCCTTGGGGTGTGGTTTTAGCCGACGCGGGGGAAGAAGTGGGGGTGGCAATTGCCGAAATTAATCCCCAACGTCTGCAACAGGTGCGACGACAAATGCCGTCCCTGCAGCATCGTGTTTTTGTTTAAAATTCGATTCGACAATTTTGTCGATAAAAACGCCTAATTTTGGTATTTAACTCGGTAACCTAATTAGTTAAGCTAAAAGCTTTGATGTACTGAGTTTCTAACCTTCTTTGCCAGATTCTCAGGGTAAGCTCATCTAATAAGGATGTAGTCGATTTATGCCACCCGATCAAACCATACCAAGTAACGAAGAACTAGGTAAAAATATCCGTAAACTTTATTAACAATCTTCCTTGAAAATCTCTTGACTATCGCACCCCGAATCAGGGATCATAAGTAGTCATGCAAAATAAATTTCCTAGTGAAGACAGGCAAGAGGCAATAGGCAAGAGGCAAAAGCTTTATCGAAATGTGTAATTAATTTTGCTTAGGTACTTATAAAGATGTAGCGTTTCTCGTCAAGGTGAATTGTAAGTTAAACCTTGCCGAAGTAAGAATTCTCAGTTGCGAAAACATACCTCATATATCCGAGAAACGCTGTAGAGCAGACAGGGATGCAATTCAGACTTGAATTGGCGAAATTCAAGTCTTGACTCTATTTATTGTCACCTTCAGTCCAAAAATACTCTGATGGTTGGACAAATATGCTCTCTGGACTTGTTCTAACAAGATTCCGGGCTAAATGAAAAATAATCCCATTTAGCTTCTCTAGACCGTTAAGGAGAAACCGATGTCATCTTATACCACAGAATCAGAAAAAATTGATTTTCCGAAAACCCTAGATATAGCCACCGTTTGCGTCTATGGGCTAGGAATCCTCTCGGCGGGCCTATTTTTATTTCTGCCCTTCGTCAACCTGCTGCATCCGAGTCCGTGGCAGCGATGGCTAGGCACAATTCACGGTTTTGGTTCCCTATTAGCCCTAGTCGTGATTGTTTACGCTGGTCATCTCGCTTTTCCCCTGCTCAGAGGTTCTGGCAAAATTTTGCGGCAAATGCGAACCCTCACCTTCTGGTCCACCGTCCTCGCTTTTTTGGCGATCGCCACTGGCAATTTAGCCTATATGCGCTATCGGGCCGGTTTAGAATTTGGCGGTGCGCGGGCATGGCTAAAGGAAAATTCGCCCCTCGGTCAATACGTCCTCATGGAATACCACGAATTCAGCGTCCTTTTTATCCTACCCCTAGGCGTGGCCTGCACTTGGATTCTCTGGAAATACGGCGACTCAATCCTAGACAAAGCTAATCGACCGGTGTTAACGGTCACTTGCATTGCCCTGATGGCGATGATGTTTTTTGCCATGGGTGGACTCGTTAGCGGCCTCGGTGTTGCCAAAATTCACGCCCTGTAAACCATTATTTAGCTACTTTACCTCAAAAGTGAACAAAATTAAACTTTTGCTCGTTTTAGCTACGGTTTTCGGGTTATCTATCGCCGCTCCCGCCCTAGGGGGTGTAAACTTAGCCCCGATGGTACGGATACGAGGGCGGCCAGCATTAGCAACCAAAGTCAAATCGTCGGTCGTTTCCCTACTGCTGGTAATACGGTTGGAGACTTTTAGCGGTGGGACTTTTCGGTTTTAGACACTTACGAACTCTGAAAAAATAGGAACAAATCTGATGACTCAACGTTACGTCGATAGTCCTTGGTATGGAAAAATCTGGGCTTTTTTAAAACAATTTCCCCAAGGTTTAGCCGAAGGTGCCAAACGTTCCCCTGCCACTTCTGGCCCGGCAGCGGCGGCGATTATTAGTGCTGGTATTGGCTGTTTTTTAATGATGGTTGCTCACCATTTTTCCGATGCAGACCATTCAAAAACCGTAGAAACTTTCCTTTGGAATTTGGGCAGTTGGATACCTGGCAGTAAAAATCCTAGCAAAATGTGGGGCAATATCGGCAGTTATACCGGCAAAGAAACGATGTTATTAATTGGCTGGTTGATCAGTTGGCCGATACTGCATTATCTTTGGAAAGATCGCCAGATAAAAGCTAAGACCATTCTCTTTTGGTTTTTTGCCCTCATGATTGCCGCCACGGCCATGTCATGGCATCCACTATTTCCCTATTTACCTTTAACTTAAAGCCTAGGAGGTGACAAAATGAACGCTCAAGTTAGAAAGGTTTCCTCGCGTAAAATGCACGATATCGTCTGGATATTAGTGGGACTTTTTGGTTTATTTGCTATTACTTTTCCCCTAGCTATGTGGCGAGTGAGCAATATGGAAAAGTTTCAAGGTTCTCATGTGAAATCTTTGGTCGTAGAAGGAGAAAACGCTCCCCAATCTTCACAGCTTAAAACTAAATAAATCTCAGTTTTGGATAATCTGAGTTTTGGATAAGTCGAAACCCTGAGACTCAATCCGAATCTAAAACTCTGATTAACAGACAAAACTCTCCAAACTGTGAACAATTGCTAAGTAGGTAGGCGTTAAAAGTTGTCAGATGCCCCCCTTATTAAGGGGGGATTAAGGGGGGATCGGCACCCCCCTTATTAAGGGGGGCAGGGGGGATCGGCACCCCCCTTATCAAGG
>NZ_JAQMSY010000068.1:0-2663 GCF_028329095.1 Microcystis sp. CS-574 | reverse complement strand
ATCTTAACCAGAGAGTCTCAGCAGTCACAGGCAATTGATTAATAGCGATAATTGCCGTGCGATAAAGCAAGGGAAGAAAATAGACTCCTTCTGGCCACTCTGGGTCTAATTTTGCCCCAAATCCTTCTAAAACAGTGATACCAACGGAAGGGGATAAAATCCACAAACGAGGGGCATTATCTTCATTGTAGCTCTGATTTTCCCGTTTAGCTTGTCTTTGCAGTTCGGCTAAAATCGCCAAAAGTTTCGCTAAACAATTGCGAATCTCGCTCCGATTGGGAGGATTGCGATAGGGTTCAATTAAGACAGTATTAAGGACAATTCTGCCTAATAATCCCAGATAATCGGGGTTGGGTTCGGGATTGGGGGAAAAAAATACATCTATCTGTCGGGTTTCGTCGCTGACTTCTTTGCTGATTTCGACGATTCCCAGGGGAGAAAGTAATTGTTCAAGGTAGTTTTTGGCAAATTGGTCATGGGGTTTCATGGACTGAGCAGTTAATCGATAATTCTCAATTGTATAGTTATTAAAAAAGTGGGTTTAAATAACCCACTTCTCAAGTGATGATTGGTAGTTTTTGGGATCGTAATTTTCAGACTGTGCCAGAAACTATGAGGATCCATGGCAATTATTCTCCTTGTCAATAGTGAGCAATTGTAAGATTAGACTACATCTTCGAGAAAATCATAAATTTTGTCTAATTGTTCCAAGGTCACTAAACCGTACTGCCAGAGAATCATCGGTAAATGAATTTTATCAGATTGGATCGAGCGCTCGGCCATAGCGATCGATTCTTGGGGAAGGGACAATTCCTCTTGCAGAAATCGTCGGAATTGGGAATAGGCAATCGTGGACATAGGGGGATTTTTTTCCTCAATAGTTATAGTATATCTCGTGATTTTAACAAAACACTACCTGAGCGGTTTCAAGGACAGTTAGTCTTGCGACCGTTTTTTCTGTATCTAAGCTATCTCGATGATAGAGAGTGCTTTCACAAAAATCGCTGGCTCTCTTAAGATAGTCCCGTTAGATCGAGCAGAATTTTGTCTCTGTTTAATCCATAGCAAGGGTAAAGATTATTCAATCTATGACTTGATAGACTATAAAAATCCTAATCGATATGGTTATATCTTAAACAGTATAAGTGCGTAATAGCTTCTAAAAGCCATACTTATATTTCCAGACAAGGGACACTTTTTATAAGAAAGTTAACCCCATTTTCAAAAATTAAGGTCTTGAGATAGACTCAATCTTAATTTTATCTCCTTCTTTCACTCCTAATTCTTTCGCTCGACCCCCAGCTAGTTCGATCACTTGATTAACCATGGTGTTTGGACCATAGACAGGACAAGGATGCACCGCACAAGGGGGGACATTGAGCAAAACTGCTTTTACTATACCATCTTTTAGAAAAATCATGTCTAGAGGAATCGAGACATTTTTCATCCAAAACCCGGCCATCAGAGGTTGTGCAAAGGGAAATAGCATACCGCGATTTTTCTCCAAAGACGAGCGATACATTAAACCCTTGGCCTGTTGTTCGGGGGTTTGAGCCACTTCTAACTCAATTATCTCACCATTAATATCTGCTTTGGCCGTGATCGGTAATATTTGCCCTTGATTCTCAGTCGTAATCTGAGCCATCGAACTATTATTACCATTGAGATTAGTCGATTGACAACTCAGCAGCAACAAACCTAAAAATAGTATTAACTTGATCTTGAGCATAAATAATTTTTTACCAGTCATCATCAATAGTTATCAATACTTAATTTTCCTAGTATAAGTGGAGAATTAAGCAGATAAGACACTAACACAAAGTGGTGACGGCAAATATAAAGATAGTATTAAAAATATCTAGCATGGGGGTGAGCATCCTTCCTTGAGGAGAGGGGCAGGATTGCTAGAACGTATATACTAGGAAAATTCTCAAAGTTATTGGCCGATTTTCCCCCTCAATTTTGCCCCAGTCTGGCAGCAGTCGATCGCCTTCGTAGGTTAAAATACCACTTATCTATATGATCGATTATTGTAGGCTCAGGAGCAATCACCATGACCGCAGAAAGTATGTTATTTAATGGGCCGATCGTGGCGATCGTTCTCGTCCTCGTCGGATTAGCTTGGGGTTTTCTCCTCCTCAAAATCCAAGGTGGAGAAGCGGAATAGCTTGTTTTTCGGTTCATGGTTACTTTATTAGTAATCATGAACTACTTTTTCCCTTCAAAAGTAATTAAGAGAAAATCAATAACTAAAATTTTATACCCACACCTATGACCACTCCCACGATCGAGTTTTTTGTCGGTTTATCAGAAGAATTAAGCGGTGTTAGTCTCCGCAAAAATAAAAATACCGGGATTCGCAATGTCCTGATGACTTTTAAAACCCTGAAAGCGATCGAACGTTTCCAAAGTTTCACCACTCGTACCTACGGCGATCTCCGTCTCACCGATGAGGAAGGAGTGATTATAGTTATTCCCAACTCGACTAAGTTTATTTTTGGAGGAGATGAAGGAGATGAAATTCAACGGGTAGAATGTGGTTTTGAAATCACCGATGAACACTGGGAGCGTTTTCTGCGCTTTATGAATCGTTATGCGGCAGCCAACGGTATGGGGTATCAGGATAAGTGAGAAGTGGGGTGATGGGGTGTAGGGTGTAGGGT
>NZ_JAQMSY010000067.1:0-5439 GCF_028329095.1 Microcystis sp. CS-574 | reverse complement strand
TCCATCAAAACAGTCAAATTCCTCATAAAAAAAAGAAAAAAGAAAAACTAAGTAAAGAGCAAAAAAAAGCCAATCGTCAGTTATCACAACGGCGCATAGTTATAGAACATATTCATCGTCGTCTCAAAATATTTCGGATACTTTCATCAAGACACAGAAATCGCAGACGGCGATTTGGTCTGAGATTGAATTTGATTGCTGGTATCTAGAATTACGAACTTCGTTACCGACAAAAGGATATATCTTGATTACTTTTGCAAGAGATCTAGTAATGCTACTGCTTCGGGTGGTAAACAAAGCTCATCTGTAAATCCTGTATCTACTACAAACTCAATCGGAAAGTCAGCGCGATTTGGAATCCGAAATGGGATAGTGATAAGCGGGTGTCCATTAGCCACAATACCTGAAATCACTTAACTAAGCTGTTAAGCATTTAAATTGCTTGTTGAGACGAGGCAAGAGGCAAGAGGCAAGAGGCAACAGTAAAGGGATTGGGGGAGATTCGGCTAATCTTAAGAATAAGTGCTTTAAATGCGTCTTAGCTTACACGCTCCATAACACCCCCACCAAAAGCGGCAGCAACGTTGTAGCCAATTTTGATCCCAAAGAGCCGAGCATGGGGGTGTTTCTCGCTCAATAAGTCAGCAGCGTGTAAGCCATTTTCATCAACTTTGTAGTCACCTGTTTCAATGTCAATGATAACCATCTTGCCAATGTTTTCTTCAACTTCCACCTCTTGGCGGATTCTGCTTTCGTACAGTTTCTCTGCACGTTGAGCAACTTCTTCACGGCTTAAAAGGATTGCTTGCATATACTAACTCCTGATTACGATTTGACTTCTGGAGACCCCTCTATAATATCTCACAGGTCTGTAGGATGAGCTAATGCCCATCCTACTACGTCTCTACAAGATTGGTGTACTGCTACCCAGTGCCTTCGACATCGCACTTTAACCCACAGCTGCAATCAATGTGCATGGTGCGTTCCCCAAAAATTGATCGCTGGAGCAGTAGGAGTCGCCTTAGGGAACGCACCCTACAAGATCGGCGATCGTACTCGATTATTTAACCAACGCTTCAATGATTTTTGACTTTCCCCTGATGGTTGGCCAAGAATCAAGTTTTTAGTGCTAATGTCTTCATCTAGTTGATTCCAATGGATTCCACTGCCACCAGCGAGCAAGCGATAATCATTGCGCTCCTCAATTGAGCCATGCAGGAGCCGAGGATACCATGCCAAGGGAACAGATATAGTGCGCCCATCAGACAAATCTACACTGAGTGTGTCATCTGTGATGGCCAATTGCTGAATTGCCAATGTTTCAAATACTTCATTCGTTAAAAAAGTCATTCCAGCCTGCTAGTAATTGTTCTTGGTTTTCTTGAACAAGTTTTTGAATGCGGTTAATTTCGGTGCGGTTAAATCCTTGGTTACTCTGAAGACGAACCGGCTGAAGCCAGAATTTAGCGATCTCTCGATCTCGTTCAACATGGATGTGAGGTGGCTCATGGCGATCGCCTGCGTAGCAAAAGAATCGATATGGGCCAACGGTCAACAGCGTGGGCATTCAAAAGTTTTGCTCTAAATATCTCAAACATAGCTGAATGCCTCGCTGACTGTCAATCTGTGAATATGCTCATGTAGGCCAAAGGCTATTTAAGGTTAAGAACAATACAAGATTAGCGTTCGCAGTTTAGTTCCGAAGGTGTTGGATTTCTTTTCGTCAACCCAACCCACAAGATCAGCGATCTGCTACGCAGTGCCTTCGGCATTGCACTAACGTTCCTGTTAGACCGTGCCTGACGATCAGCTTCTAAACTGCGATCGGTAACTCCGAAATCGTAACCAATCCGCCTTTGACTGTATCGACTTGCAACCGATAACCGCGCAACAGGCTCATTCCAATCAATGGCTCTGTCTCGGCAGCGTTAATCTCGATTTCTCGATACTGCCCACCCCAAATCACCATGCCATCATAGATATCAAATAAGACTTCGCTACCATCGCCCAAGGTTGCCCGATCGCGGTAACTCCAAGACAGTTCAAGTTCTCTAATAGTAGCAATCGGGAGACTCAAGAACCCTGTAAACCCTGTATCGATCACAGCAGTAATGGATTTAAGTTTGTCGCCGTTCCTCACAACCAAGGAAAGCATTGCTTCGTAATTCTGATTGACGTAACCCCGCATCATCATAGAGCGTCTTTCAAACTCCTTGCGCCGAAACGATGAACGGCGCGATAGCCGATCCGAACAACCCAAGGCTGAGCATCAGGCAATCGTTTATAAAGTCGCCGAGTCGCAGTCATCGTATCGTCGGCAAGCTCAAACGCTCCAGTTTCGATGTCGATCGCCACAATTCTGCCATGATTACCTTCCTCAATTTGGGGGCGCACCTGAGATTCATAAATCTCATCGCCACGTCGGGCAAACTCTTCTTTGCTGTAGCGGGGTTGTCGAACTGTCATAGATTTGCCTCTTTTCAACTATGCCCCTTCATTTTACCCTGAGCAATGGAGGTGTCTATCGTTGAGGTGGCAGAGGGGATTAAACCAGAAGTTGTTGGATTTCTTTTCGTCAACCCAGCCTACATCTGACTTTAACTTGCATTAGGGAACGCGCCCTACAAAATTGCGATCGCACTCAATCTGCATAACGTCAAAGATCACCGGGCCGGCGCAATAGATGGTTGCGAAGCAGAAATCGCCTTAGTCGCTGGCTCCGGTGCATCGCCTTGTTGGGCAGCTTTCATTTTCGCGGTTAATATTTTTATAAATTCTAATTCTAATTTATCTCCATCTATACCATAATGCGCTTCCCGATGATGATTAGGACATAGGCCAATAACGTTATCGATAGTATCCTTACCATTATTTTCCAAGGCTATAATATGATGCGTTTCAATGTAGTATTTATTATCTTTTATTTCAAAACCTATTTTTCCACAATATTCACATTGTCCGCCAGCGCGATTTAACACAAATTTTCTAACCTTATTGTCTCTAACGAATGATGATGTAACCCTATTAGCACGATCTGGAATTTCTGAGCCAATCGGTAAGTCGGCTATTGAAGAAAGCGATTTTCTATTCTCTTTCTTAATTTCATTAACAATTTCCAGTATCAAAGTTTTTTCTTTAATTATGGCAACATAATTGCCATTGTCTTTATTGATCTTAATATTTAAAATATAACTATTATCAATTTCTTTAATGCTTCTAGGAGATGCTGTTATATCCTTAGCGATGCACACCAACCCATAGGTCAAAATATTTTTCTCAGTTACTAGCTCTAATATTCGTCTTTGATCGTTTTCCCCTGGACGATTTCTTAATGGATCACTTCTGGATAAAAATTTATATTTCCCATCTCTAATTTTATCATCCCATAAAGTAAAAATAGCCCGTTTATGATCGGGTGAGATTGCACACCAAGACCATCTAGGATTAGTGGGTTTCGTATCTAAAATTTCAAATATTTGATTTCTTGTTAGTTCTTTACTCATATTTATTCTTTCTTTTTAGCTGCCCAACTACATACTATAGGTCAACTTTCTGTATAACACTCTCCAGAGTAACGATATGGGTCAACTTTCGGTATATCACCCTATTTAGGCGCAATCGCCCGAACTTTTCCCTATATCACGCCCAAAAGCCTGTTAGCCAGATTAGCTTACTGCAAACAATCTCCTTTAAGGAGACTTATCATAGAAGCCTTCTAGAAATCTAGCAAAGATTCTTATATCTGGCTGCACTTTGTTACAAAATTTCACTATTATTTCGGGTAAGGTATGGTAAATCCCTTGATAGATTCAATCGGGACTCACTTCTGGGAAACCCGCTATAAATCTCCTGCAAAAATCAAAAATCTTCCCTTAAGTGAGGAGAATCCGAGACAGGAGGAGGAAAAAGACAGGAGAATTTAGTACAAATGCTCTGCTCTCCCTGTTCTGGCGCTCCCTAGCTTACCAGAGGTCGATTGCGACGACAATTATCGCAATGACCACAGCGAAAATTATCGGCATTTTCCTGAAACCCAAAGGCATTTAAGAGAAAATGCCAACGACAGCGACGGGTATAGAGGTAGGGAAATATCTCATTTTTGGGTTTAAAAGTCATCTTGGCGGAATTATGGCGATAAATAAGCCGATAATGAAAAGGATCGAGCCATTCTAGGCGATCGAGACTGTGTAAAAGGGAGAGAATGAGCGCACCATCGGGAAATTCGGCACTAATCGCCTCTACTTTGCCCTCTAGGGGAATTTGGGCTAAAATTTGCCAAGCTTGTCGGTATTGGCGCTCCTGTTGGGAGTTAAAGAATTTTTGCTGGTTTTTATCGCTATTATCTAACCATCCCGTCGGTTCACTAATTAAGGTGAGAGCCTGCATTTTACCCCCATCGCGACCACCGCGGCCGATTTCCTGTAGGTATTCCGATAGTAAAGCCGGGGGTTGGTAGTGGACAACCCAACGCACATCGGGTTTGTTGATACCCATGCCAAAAGCTGAGGTACAGACAACAAAAGTTAAATCCCCCCGCAGCCAACTTTGTTCTATTTCCCGACGCTGAAAGGGGGATAAACCAGCATGGTAGGCACTGGTGCGATAGTGGAGAGATTGCAACCATGTCGCTAAATTTTCACTATGGCGACGGGAACGAGTATAGATCAGGCCGGATTGTCGAGGTTGACTGGTGAGGAAGTTTAATAGTTGATGACGACGACAACCGGGGCTAATACATATTTTGGTGCTTAAGTCAAGGTTTTGACGGTAGGGATTTATTAAGAAAAGTTGTGGTTTTTCTAGTTGTAAGATGCGGGTGAGAGTCTCACGGGTAGCGGGGTTAGCGGTGGCGGTAAAAGCAGTGATCGCTATTTGGCTGCCGGTCGGTTTTGATTGCAGCAGAGCGGGACGGACAGCACCGAGACGACGGTAGGCAGGACGAAAATTATCGCCCCACTGGGTTAAACAATGGGCCTCGTCGAGGATAAGAGCGTTAATTTTAACGTGGGGAAGGGTTAATTTTGACCAGAGGGGCGGACTTAAGAGGGTTTCTGGGGAAAGATAGAGAAGTCGCAGGGTTTGATCTGCGATCGCTGCTAAGGTTTTCTTTCTCTGTTGTCGGGGGATTTCATTATGAATCAGGGCGACGGGTAGTTTTTTGGCTAATAATTCCTCCACCTGATTTTCCATCAGGGCAACTAAGGGGGAAATCACTAGGGTTAAGCCGGTTTTTAATAAAGCGGGCAATTGAAAACAGATAGATTTACCGAATCCCGTGGGCATGACAATCAGGGCATCCTTTGCCGTTAAAATTGTCTCGATAATCTCCTGTTGGGGAAAGCGAAAGCTATCATAGCCCCAAATTTTTTGAAAAATAGTCTGGATGTTTTCGGTATTGTGGGAAGACATGGGTTTACTGCTGGGGTGTGGGGTGTGGGG
>NZ_JAQMSY010000066.1:0-9198 GCF_028329095.1 Microcystis sp. CS-574 | reverse complement strand
CCCCACACCCCACACCCCACTTCCCCATCTCCCTAAAATTCCAGAGGTTATAAGATAATTAAGCGACGATGAAAGAACCGTTAATTGAATTGAGAGGAGTATCGAAAAGATTCGGGGATAATGTTATTCTCGACGGTTTAGATTTAACCATTTATCGAGGGGAGGCCCTGGTAATTATCGGGCCGTCGGGGACGGGAAAATCAACGGTTTTACGGTTAATTGCGGGATTAACGGGGATAAATGCGGGAGAAATTCGTATTAAAGGTCAATTGCGTCAGGGATTGCTAGAAGATGGTCGAGAAGCGATGCGAACTTCCTTAGTTTTTCAACAAACGGCCCTGTTTGATTCTCTCACCGTCGGGGAAAATGTCGGTTTTTATCTTTATGAACAAACTAATTTAAAAAAAGCCATAATTAGGGAATTAGTGGAAAAAAGCTTGGAAATGGTCGGTTTACAGGGAATTAGTAACCTTTATCCTTCGGAACTATCGGGGGGAATGCGTAAACGGGTGGCTTTTGCCCGCGCTATTATCACTAATCCCGATAATCCCGCCGATAATCCTGAATTACTGCTGTATGATGAACCTACCGCCGGATTAGACCCAATAGCTTCCACAATTATCGAGGATCTAGTGCGGACTCTCCATGAAAAATCGGGGTCTGCGAACACTTATGTGATGGTTTCTCACCAACAAAGCACCATCCGACGCACCGCCGATCGAGTAGTATTTCTCTATCAGGGAAAAGTGCAATGGCAGGGATTAGTGGCAGATATCGATCGTACCGATCATCCCATGATCCGGCAATTTTTTAGCGCCAGCATTGAAGGCCCGATTAGGACAATCGTTTAAGCTAGATTAAGCTAAATTAAGAACTATCGAGAATGAGAGAAAAATCATGCAGAGTTCGCGAGCTTTACGGGAAGGAAGACTAGGTTTGTTTGCCCTAGGCGGATTATTGGTCTTTGGGGTGCTCGCTATCTGGGTTCGCGGGGGGGGATTTGGTCAAAGAACCTATCAATTAATCTTCGAGTTTGCCGACGTGGAAGGGTTACAAGTCGGGGCGCCGGTGCGTTTTCGCGGGGTGAGAGTGGGAAGAATTACGAGTTTTATCCCGGGAAGCAATCAAGTGGAAGTTATTGCCGAAATCGCTTCTGCTACTTTAGTTATGCCTAGGAAGGTAACTGTTACTACCAATCTTTCTGGATTAATTGGGGAGGCAGCCATCGATATCACTCCCTTAGTTTCTTTAAGTGCTGAGGCCAAAAATCTCGACCCTCTTAGTCCCGACTGTGATCAACAGTTAATTCTCTGTAATAATAGCCGTTTACAGGGGAAAACAGGAACACAATTAATGTCTAGTGTTGGTCGTTTAGTGGATACTTTTACCAGTCCTGAATTTGTGGGTAATCTCAATGATGTCACCAAAAATACCGCTATAGCAGCTCAAAAAATCGCCCGTTTATCCGATGATACCTCCCAGACTATCCGTAATGCCCAAAGAGAAATCTCTCGTCTATCTTTGGAATTAGCTACCACCAGTCGCTCGGTGACTAATACGGCTAATAATGCCTCCCGTTTTGTCAATACTTTAGATAATACCGTTCAGGAAAATCGCAGTCAAATCAGCAGAACTTTTCAACAATCTTCCCAATTAGTCGCTAATCTTAATGCTGTTCTTAGCGAAAATCGGGGACAAATTGTTAATACTCTTGATAATATTAATCAAGCTAGTTTAGGTATTGGCAGTCTCGCTAATAATCTCAATAATACCGCCCTGAGGTTGAATGCTGGTTTAGATGAAATTGATACTAAACAAGTCATGCAAAATGTCGAGACTATTTTGAATAATGCAGTGGAAACATCGAATAATTTACGAGAAATTACTAAAACCATTAACGATCCTGCTACAATTGTCGTGCTGCAAAAAACTCTCGAATCCGCTAGGGTGACTTTTGAAAATACTCAAAAAATCACCTCTGATATTGATGAGTTAATCGGTGATCCCCAATTTCGCGAGAATTTAAGACGTTTAATTGATGGCTTAAGTAATCTGCTTTCTTCTGGGGAACAGTTAGAATATAATTTGCGTATCGCTCAAACTTTAGATACCATGACTCAAGAGTTAGCTAAACAAAAAGTTTTGACCATCTCTCGACCTTCTTTAAATCCTAAGCAAATGCAACTCTATCCCCAATTTATCGTTCAACAACCCCCCACGAGTGAAAAATGACAAAACAGCACAATTCAAGCTATTTGCAGTGAACAGTAATCAGTGAACTGAAAACTCACATCTGATAACTGATAACTGATAACTGATAACTGATAATAATATGTTGAAATCAATTTGTATTACTCTTGGAACTCGTCCCGAAGCGATTAAATTAGCTCCCGTTATTCGTGCTTTTCAAGAATCGGAACAGTTTCAAACCCATGTAATTCTGACGGGACAGCATAAAGAAATGGTAGCGCAGGTGATGGAATTATTTGCTTTAAAAGCAGATGAAAATCTGGATATTATGCAAACCCGTCAAACTTTAACTGATATTACTTGCCGCAGTTTACGCGGTTTAGAAACAGTTTTTGAGCGCATAAAACCAGATTTAATTATTGTGCAAGGTGATACTACTACTGCTTTTGCTGCTGCTTTAGCGGCTTTTTATCAACAAATTCCTATCGCTCATGTGGAAGCAGGATTAAGAACGAATGATATCTATAATCCCTATCCCGAAGAAGCTAATCGTCGCCTAATTTCTCAACTGACTACCCTACATTTTGCTCCCACAACTTTAGCCGTGGAAAATTTACAAAAATCTGGGGTGACAGGAAATATTCACCACACCGGCAACACGGTTATTGATGCTTTATTAACCGTAGCTAAAACCGCCCCAGAATGTCAAATTGTGGGCTTAAATTGGTCAGATTATCGGGTTTTATTAGCTACGGTTCACCGCCGGGAAAATTGGGGCGAACCCTTACAGGATATTATCAAAGGATTGACTTTGTTGTTAGAAAAATATGCCGATACGGCCCTATTATTACCCCTGCATCGTAATCCCACCGTCCGAGAACCAATTCAGTCTGTTTTGGGCAATCATCCCAGGGTATTTTTAACTGAACCTCTCGATTATGCCGAGTTAGTGGGGGCGATTCAACGCTGCTATTTATTATTAACTGATTCTGGAGGCATTCAAGAAGAAGCCCCTAGTTTAGGAAAACCGGTTTTAGTATTGCGAGAAACCACGGAAAGACCGGAAGCAGTACAAGCGGGAACAGCGAAATTAATTGGGACTAATCCCGAGCAAATTTTAGCCGCAGCGGGAGAATTATTAAGGGATAAAATCGCCTATGATCGTATGGCTAATGCCATTAATCCTTTTGGAGATGGACAAGCATCCCAAAGAATCCTCCAAATCGTCCAAGATTTTTTGGCTTAATCTATGACTACTTGGTTGGGTATCGACCCCGGATTAGCGATTGTCGGTTGGGCTATTCTCCGGGATAATAGTGAGTTAGTGCCGATCTTAGTCGATTACGGCACGATCGAAACTTCTAAAAATCTTTCTACTGCCCAGCGTTTGATCGAAATTGAACGGGATTTAAAGGAGTTAATCGCAGAATATAAACCGGGGGAAATTGCCGTGGAAATGCCCTTTTTTAACCGGCAAATCAAGGCAGCCGGTGGAGTCCTGCAAGCATTGGGAATTATCAATCTAGTTAGCTGTCGCGATGGGGGAATTGAACCGATTTTCCTCCATCAAGCTAGTTGGAAATGTCATCTGGGCCATGGTAGGGCCACTAAAGCGGAGGTGGCCGAACAAATTAAGTATTTATTCGGATTGACAAAAATGCCTATTAATGATGCTGTAGATGCTATAGCGATCGCATACGCCGCTTTTAGTGGTGTTCGCAATCAAATCTCTTGAAGCAATTTGACGCAATTGGTCAAAAAATTTAGCTGACAACTAAAAGCCATCTTTAAGCTTGCACTATCTTAGTTCGATGGGACGGTTGAAGATAATAAGGCTTTCAAATATCTTTGATTAGCGTTGGGTTTCATGCTTCAACCGTTCGGCAAAAGCTCACGGCCGAAGCCCAACCTACCATATCAGCAATCGCACCAAAGGGTTTAAGTGTGGAATTGTGATAATTGTCATCGTCAATGCTAATAAAAATATGGTATAGTTCTTAAACGATTATAAGTTTAAAATAATGAAAATAAATGAAAATAAAAGTTTCCCAAAAAAAGGGATCATCAAACGGAGTTAACCCTCAGTTAAAAGATATTGCCTATTCTATAGACGCACTGATTCCAGGCTTTTATATTTGGTTGGGTTCTTTTTGTTGGCGATTGGGGGGTAGTGATGCAGAAGAAAGTTATCCAGGAACAATACATAGTTTTGCGGGTATCAGCTTAGTTTTACCTGGTTATCAAATTTTTACAACCTATAAAGGGAGTTATGACCCAGGGTAAGCATCAAATTGATGGTCTTTAGGTATAATGGGGCTTGACCGGTGGTATCAGTTATATCACCATAAGCGAATGCGTAATACCCGTCCTATATCTTGGATTAAAGCGGCATGGAAAGATTTTCAAAAGTTTCCCAAGGAAGCCCAAGAAATTGTACTTGACGCTTTAACTATTGCAGCAGAAGGGGCAAAATCATCCCTAACCAAGCCTTTTAAGGGGATGGGTTCTGGTGTGTTCGAGATTGCTCTACCTTTCAAGGGGGATGCCTATCGAACTATCTATGCTGTCCAGTTAGGTGAGGCTATCTGGGTGATTCATGCCTTCCAGAAAAAATCCCCAAAAGGGATCAAAACACCACAGCAAGAAGTCGAAGTTATCAAAGCACGGCTCAAGCGATTGAAGGAGGAACTCTCATGAGTGAAGAACAATTTGAACTGGTACAAGGTAGCGGTAATGTGTACCGCGATTTTGGCGATGTAGATGCGGACGTGCGACAAGCGAAAGCACTGCTTGCTGCTGAAATTATCAAGGTTCTGGAGAAGGAAGACTTATCAACCCGCGATGCTCAAGTGCGAACTGGAATTAATCACAGTGAATTTGTCCAGATTCGCCGTGCTAATTTGGGACGCTTTACTATTGACCGTTTGATCTCAATTTTGGGTCGTCTCAATCAACAGGTTGAAATTACTATTACGACCCATCCGGGACCCACTGATTCTTCACCAATGGCATCCTAACTGTAATTGAGTGTGGGTCGATGGGAACGACCGCGCCACCAAGCTAGTAGGGTACTAGCGATAAAAATACTCGAATAGGCCCCGGCTACGAAGCCAATAATTAAAGCTAGGGCAAAATATTTTAAGGTGGTGCCACCAAAGAGAAAAATCGCCACCAGAGGCAATAAAGTAGTCAGGGTGGTATTAATTGAACGACTTAGGGTTTGACTCACCGCATTATCGACAATTTCATCCACGGATAATTCGGGGGTATTAGCAAAATTTTCCCGCACGCGATCATAAATTACCACTGTGTCATTAACAGAAAAGCCCACAATTGTCAAGAGGGAAACTAAAAATAAACTATCCACTTCTACCCCCGCAATTAAGCCTAAAACCGCAAAGACCCCTAAAGTGATCAAAACGTCGTGCAGCAGGGCGACAATGGCAAAAAAAGCGTAATCCCGTTGAAAACGGAAGCTTAGATAGACAGCAATGCCAAAAAAGGAAACTAATAAAGCTAAAAATCCCGACCTAAATAATTCTTGACCGATGGTGGGACCAACTGTATCGATTTGACTGGTTTCGGGGTCAAAGGTGCCAATTTTCTCATTTAAGGTGTCGAGTAATTTTGTTCTCTGTTCTTCTGCCAGGGTTTTAGTCCGCACCGATAAAGTATATTTATCCAACACCTGCACACTACTGTTACCCAACCCTTCCTCGTCTAAAATTGCTTGCACTTCGGCAGTAGTTAAGGGTTTCTCGCAGTTATTCTTTTTGGCACAAGCTAATTCTATCTGAATTCTCGTACCACCAACAAAATCTAAACTCGGTCGTAAAGGTGCTTGAATAGTGAACCAAGAAATTACCATGGCCAAAATACTACCAATCGTCAGCAAGGCCGAGACTGTCCACCAAAAATTACGCTGTTTTGTAACGTTAAATGCCATATAGATTAAGTAAAAAGTAAAAAGGAAAAAGGAATTTGGGGAGTAGGGAGTGGCAATCGGTGGGTTACGGCGAATATGAAATTATTGGTTAACAGCATAACTTGTCGTCGCCTAACCCACCCTACTGATTTGCCGGTAAATTAGGGCAGAAAAGTTGCGGTTTTTGACGGACGCTGGGGACGTTTAACACGGTGATTAACAGGAGAGTACGACTACAGGTTAAAGCGGTAAACATACTCACAGCTACCCCAATGGCTAAAGTTAAAGCAAAACCCTTGACTAATCCCGAACCCAACCAAAATAGGGCAGCACAGGCGATTAAAGTAGTGACATTACTATCGAGAATACTGGAAAAAGCCCGATAAAATCCCGACTCTACTGCCCGAAATAGGGATTTTCCGGCCCTTAATTCCTCCCTGGTACGCTCAAAAATCAGTACATTTGCATCAACTGCCATGCCGATACTGAGGATAAATCCAGCAATACCGGGTAACGTCATGGTGACTCCCACTAGGGCAAAAGCCCCCAGAGAGAGAATAGTATAGATAATCAGGGAAACATCGGCAATAATCCCGGGTAAACGGTAATAAACCGCCATGAAGATTAAAACTAACAGTAAACCCACTAAACCAGCGTAGATACTGCGACGGATGCTATCCTGGCCTAAAGTTGCCCCGACGGTGCGAATTTCTTCCACTTTAACGGGGAAAGGTAGGGAACCACCGCGCAATTGAATCGCTAGATCGTTGGCAGTTTCGGCGGTAAAATTACCAGTAATCACAGCCCGGCCCCCTGTAATTCCCGTTTGGGCAAACTGCACATCAACCACAGGGGCGCTAATTAATTCATTATCAAGGAAAATCCCAATACTGCGACCAGTACCCGCGATCACTTTAGTCAGTTCGGCGAATTTATTGCCCCCTTCCGAATCGAAAGTAATGGCCACTTCCCAGTTAGTGCCTTGGGTGGAACTAATAGTGGCATTTTGCAGATTTTTTCCAGTTAAGTCCACCGATTCAAATAAATTTAAAATTGCCTCTTTAGATTTCTGGAGAGATTGTTCTAGTTCGGCAATTTTAGCGGCATTTTCGGGTTTATTCTCGGCTTTAAGGGCGGCTAATTCCGCTTTTTTTTGTTGAAAAATTGAATATTCAGCCCGAAATTCTCCTTCTGTACCTTGTTTTTGCTGACGAAATTCTAATTGGGCCTGAACATTTAGGTTTCTCTCAGCTTCTTTGGGATCTGTGACCCCGGGTAGTTGCACGATTACCTGATTTTTACTGTCCACAGTCTGCACTAATGATTCAGAAACACCGAGGGCATTAACGCGATTTTCAATCACATTTTGTACGGCTTTTAAATCATTAGGTTGAATGGTTGTCACGGTTTCAGTGGGTTTAACCTGAATGGTTAATTGACTACCACCGCGCAAGTCCAAACCTAATTGTAGGGGCAACTTAATCAGGATAAAGATCGAGGCAACAACTAGGCCGATGATCAGTAACAATAACCAATTTTGTCTCTGCATAACTTCAGTATCAAAAGGAGAATTTTTTTAAATGCGATCGCCGACCATTTTTTGGACAGCTTCGACAATTTGATTAGGTTGAATAATCGTCAATCTTTCTAGATTACCGTTATAAGGTGTGGGGATATCTTGGGAAGATAATCTTAACACGGGGGCATCTAATTCATCGAATAACTGCTCGTTAATTAAAGCAATTAACTCAGAAGCAATTCCCGCCGTTTTCATACATTCTTCCACGATAATCACCCTATGAGTCTTGCGAATCGAAGCGGCAATCGTCTCCATATCAAAGGGTTTCAGGGAAATTAAATCGATAATTTCTGGATCATAGCCATCTTTTTCTAACTGTTTTAATGCCTGTAAACAGTGATGACGCATCCGCGAATAGGTGAGAATAGTTATATCTTCTCCCTTGCGAACGATTTCCGCTTTATCGAGGGGTAAAAGATACTCGCTATCAGGTAAATTTTCCTTGAGATTATAGAGAAGAACGTGTTCAAAGAAAAGCACGGGGTTATTATCTCTAATCGCCGATTTTAATAAACCTTTGGCATTGTAAGGAGTGGAACAAGCGACAATTTTTAGACCGGGTACCGCGTGAAAATAGGCCTCTAAACGTTGGGAATGTTCCGCCCCTAATTGTCTCCCCACACCCCCCGGACCACGGATAACCATGGGGATTTTAAAATTACCGCCGGAAGTATAACGTAACATCCCAGCATTGTTGGCAATTTGGTTAAAGGCAAGCAGAAGAAAACCCATATTCATGCCTTCAATAATCGGACGCAATCCCGTCATGGCTGCCCCCACTGCCATGCCCGTAAAACTATTTTCAGCGATGGGAGTATCTAAAACCCTTAAATCGCCATATTTTTTGTAGAGATCTTTGGTAACTTTGTAGGAACCACCGTAATGACCCACATCTTCACCCAAAACAAATACTGTCTGGTCGCGGCCCATTTCCTCATCGATCGCCTGTCGCAAAGCATTAAATAATAGGGTTTCTGCCATATCAAGTCCCCGCTTACAATTCGGTCATCTTATCACTAAACTTATTATCTTACCCCTTTTCTGGTCCGAAGGAATAGGAAGTGGGGAAGTGGGGAGGTGGGGAAGTGGGGAGAATAAATAAAAGTAGGTGGAGAACGTAGGTTGGGTTGAAGCATGAAACCCAACGCCCGATTATGTTAC
Source organism: Microcystis sp. CS-574 (assembly GCF_028329095.1). Taxonomy (NCBI): domain Bacteria; kingdom Bacillati; phylum Cyanobacteriota; class Cyanophyceae; order Chroococcales; family Microcystaceae; genus Microcystis; species Microcystis sp. CS-574. The sequence continues at coordinate 343 of NZ_JAQMSY010000066.1, read as the reverse complement.
GCTACCGCTAACCCATCCTACAAATAATTTTGCCTCCCTACTGATGAATAAAAACAATTATTACTATAGATAATAGTCTATTCTAGTTCCCGACAATCGGCCGGCAAAGAACTAAGATCAAGATCAAGGAATCCCCTACCGTTAAAGCTGTTGACATCCTCACCGCCGTAAACGGACGGTGATTCCCAAACCTCACGATTTAGGTTTCTGCTTCTTTCCCGAAGGATTTTTCGCACCTGCCTTAACAGATTTACTCTGTTCTGGTCTTATGGTCGCTCGACAGACTGACACCGCAAGCCCTGCGGCCAAAATATTTTTACTGGCGTTAATATCTCGGTCATGG
>NZ_JAQMSY010000065.1:0-23143 GCF_028329095.1 Microcystis sp. CS-574 | reverse complement strand
TCTCCCCACACCCCACACCCCATCACCCTATCTCCCCATTTCCCGAATTCTCAGGGGTAAGCCCCAATAGTTCACCCGTTCTGCTAACCAGCCGGTGGATTCTAGCCGCTCGATCGCTTGATTGACGCGTTCTCGGAGACTTTGGTACTGTAAACCTTTAGGGAGAACGACTCCCAGAGCGATCGCCCCTAACTCGATCGGTAATTGACGATAATTGGGGAATTGCTGCACCCAACCAGTTAAAAGGCTATTATCAGCCGCAAAAGCGTCTATTTCCCCGGTTTCCAGTAAATTTAAAGCTTCTTGATAGGAAGCAACCCCGCGCAGGATAGCGTTAGGCAAATTGGAACGCACAAGGGCGATTGTCGTCGATCCGTTGAGTACGGCGATTCTAGAGTTAGCTAAGTCTTCTAAACGCTGCAATTGCGGGTTTTTCGTCACAAAACCGCTGCTATCGAGGTAATAAAAGGGGCTAAAATCCACTAAGCGCTGACGTGCAGGAGTAATCGCCACCCGAGCGATCGCCAAATCCACCCGATCATCAATAACCACCTGTAAACGTTCTTGATTACTAACGGGTTTGAGAATAATAGCACTGTCAGAACCGAGAATTTCTGACGCTAGACGTTTAGCGATGTCGATTTCCAATCCTTGCAGATTCCCCTGAGAATCAAGGAAAGCGAGGGGAGGGAGATTATTTTTGACAGCGACAATTAATTTTCCCCGGCGTATAATTGTATCGAGATCGGCACTAAAACTTGGGGCTACACCTAAGAGCAAAAAACCAAGAATAAATAACAAATTTTTCATACTGTTTTACCTAAACTAACTCGATTTCTACCTTGATTTTTAGCGGCGAACATGGCATGATCAGCCCGCTCGATCACCGCCTCTAGATTATTATCTTTAGGGCTAAATGTTGCGAAACCGAGATCAAAGCAAAACTACTGCCAAAAAGAAAATCTAGTCTCAAAAATAAATGCAGGTAAAAATAATTGCCCAAATAGCCTAAAATAATTGATATAACCAACAGGGGCAATGATTTGTTACCCAATCTGGGCAGGTGCTTTAATGCCATGGCGAGCTAGTGGTGATAGAAAAAAAGTCATTCATTATAACCATTGTAAAGGTCAATCCGCCTCTAGTTTCTAGAAGTCTGCTTTTTTCGACTAGAATAAAAAAAGCCAGCCAGAATAGCCGCAATTAAAAAAATTTCTCCTCTTAGACTTGACGTGAAAGAGTCCCTCAACCCTACTTCTTTGGATCTCAAAACCATTTTTCCCTTTAAACTCGACGACTTCCAGCACTCGGCGATCGCTGCTCTCGCTGCCGGTAAATCAGTGGTTGTCTGTGCTCCCACCGGTTCCGGCAAAACCTTAATCGGAGAATACGCCATCTATCGCGCCCTAGAAAGGGGCAAACGGGTTTTCTACACCACTCCCCTGAAAGCTCTTTCTAACCAAAAATTCCGGGATTTTCAAGAAAAATTCGGTCGTACCCCCACCGATGGCGATGAGGATTCCCCGCTGCTCTTTGCGGAAGTGGGATTGATTACCGGCGATGTGGTGATTAATCCCTCCGCGTTAATTGTAGTCATGACTACAGAAATTTTTCGCAATATGCTCTATCAAACCCCAATCGGTGAGGTAGGCACTTCCCTAGAAAACGTGGAAACCCTAGTTCTCGATGAATGTCACTATATCAGCGATCGAGGTCGCGGCACCGTTTGGGAAGAATCAATTATCTACTGTCCCCCTAGTATCCAATTAGTAGCCCTCTCCGCCACCATCGGCAACCCCGGGGAACTCACCGACTGGATTAACTGGGTGCGGCAACTGCGTCAACCCAGCGACAATAAACAGACCTCCAGCTGCGAGCTAATTAACTCCGATTTTCGCCCCGTCCCCCTGCGCTTTTATTTCGCCAATAAAGAGGGATTATTCCCGCTGCTCGACCCAAAACAGAGCAAAGTTAACCCGAAACTACACTCAAAAGTCGGCCACGGCAAACCCCGACGCTTAAAACGAGAAGATTGTCCCACCATCGCCTCGATTGTCACCACGCTGCGGGACAAGGATATGCTCCCAGCCATTTACGTCATTTTCAGCCGTAAAGGTTGCGATCAGGCGATTCGAGAGCTAAAAAACCTCAATCTCGTTAATCAAGAAGAATCTAGAGCCATTTACTACCGTTTACTCATTTTCTTTCTGGAAGATAATCCCAATCTGCAAGAACTCGCCCTTTCCTTCTTTGCCGTCGAAAATCCGCCTTTACACCAGAAATTACTGGCTTTTTTCGCTAATAACCCCCAGTCTGAAGATCAACTCCTCAGCCTCTTAACCGCCGACCCCGAGACGAAAAACCAACTGTTTGAATTCCTGGCTAGTGCTTCCCAATTGGTGCGGGCCGACCAAGTGGAACCCCTCACCCGGGGCTGTGGTGTTCACCATGCCGGGATTTTACCCCTCTGGAAAGAGTTAGTTGAACAACTCTTTGAAGCCGGTTTAATTAAGGTGGTTTTTGCCACCGCTACCCTCTCAGCCGGGATTAATATGCCCGCTCGTACCACCGTTATCTCGGCCCTCTCCAAACGCACCGATGATGGCCACAGTATGCTGACTCCCTCGGAATTTGTCCAGATTGCCGGCCGGGCCGGTCGCCGGGGAATGGACGCGGTAGGCCATGTGGTGACAGTACAAACGCCCTTTGAAGGGGCAAAAGAAGCGGCTTTTCTGGCCATCGCTCAACCGGAACCCCTGCAAAGCTGTTTTGCGCCCAGTTACGGCATGGTCTTAAATCTCCTGCAAAAACACAGTCTAGAGGAGACCAAAGACCTCTTAGAGCGCAGTTTCGCCGAATATCTCGCTCGTTTGAAGTTAAGCCCCGAACGACAACAGATTACCGCCTTAACCACCGAATTAGCTAAGTTGGATATGGAATTAGCTGGTATCGAGCGGGAGCAGGTCTTTAGTTACGAAAAGCTACGGGAAAGACTGCGGGAAGAAGAAAGACTGTATAAAATCCTCGCTAGTCAGGCAGAGGCACAGAAAAGACAGGAAATACATCTAAAATTGCCGAATATTCCCGTCGGAACTATCCTCCATCTCAAGGGCAAACATATTAAGGTTCCCGTCCCCGTCCCCGCTATCTTTGTCAATACCCTGCACGGAGCCGGTCAAGTGCGAACTCTTGTTTGTTTAGGCAGTGATAATCGCTGGTATTTAGCCGCCTATGCCGATATTAGCGAGATCGATCGAGGTTTTCTCACTCCTGCGGCATTAGGCGAACTGATACCCCCTTCCCTAGAAGCTGTTTCCCTAGGGGGTTGGCGCAAGGGTGAGGAAAATACTCAGGCGATCGCCGATTTAATCCCCCAACAAGTGCAGGGCATCCCACCAGTGGCGGAACTGGCAACACAATCACAAAAAATTGAAATTGTCAATAGTCAAATTGCCGCTCATCCCCTGCAAAAACGCAAAAATCCAGGGCGATTGATGAAATTATACTACGATCGAGAGATTGCTCGCGATAAGTTACACAAGACCCAGATTAAATACCAAAAACAACAATCGCGTAAATCCTACTACTGGGAAGAATTTCTGAATCTAATCGAGATTTTGCGAGAATTCCAAGCTTTAGAGGGTTATTTGCCCACTCCCCTCGGAGAAGCGGCGGCCACTATTCGCGGGGAAAATGAACTCTGGTTAGGATTAGCGATGATGTCCGGAGATTTGGACAGATTGACTCCTAGCCAACTAGCCGCCGCCATCAGCGCTATGATTACGGAACCCCCTCGCCCCGATACTTGGTGCAATTACCCGCCTGTGCCAGAAGTTATCGATATTTTGCGACAAGGAGAGGGAAATTCCCCCGGTTTGCGAGAAGTTCGCCGTTTACTCTATCAAGCTCAATCTCGCTACGATATCACTATTCCCGTCTGGTTAGAAACCCAACTGATGGGGATTGCCTCCCGTTGGGCCCAAGGGACATCCTGGCCGGAATTGTGCGAAAATACCAGTCTCGATGAGGGAGATCTAGTGCGATTATTACGGCGCACCGTCGATGTTCTCTGGCAAATTCCCCAAATTCCCCGGGTTTCCCAAGTCCTTAAAGATAATGCCCGTCTCGCCGTCACAGCCATGAAGCGCTTTCCTTTGTAATATTGATCGCTATTCTAAACAATGGGAGATGGTAGGGAAAGTAACTGTTGGTGGATCTGCTCGATTAGGGCGAGGATTTGCTGATAATTGTGGTGCAATCCTTGATGATAGAGGTGATTTGCTCCTTGATTTAAATCCGCTAAAGCTGATTGATAATAACCCAATTGATGCCGCAGTAATCCCCTTCTAATATAAGCATCGGCATAAAAAGGATCAATGGCAATCGCTCGATTTAAATGGGCTATTGATCGGTCGTATTCACCTAATTGGTGAGCGGTACAAGCTAGATTATAGTAGGCTGAGGCGTTATTTTTATTTAACCGGAGAGCTTGATTAAAATCCGCTTTGGCTGAGGTAAAATTGTGGAGGGCTAAATGAGATAAACCTCGATCATTATAAATAGTGGCTAAAGTGTCGGGTTGCCAGTTAGTAATTTGACGCAAGGATTGATTAAAATCGGCTAGGGCAAGGGGATAATTTTTCATAGCCGACTGAACTAAACCCCGATTATAGTAGGCTTGATAATAGGTGGGTTTTAGCCGGATAGTCTGGTTATAATCGGTCAGCGCCTGTGGATAATCTCCCAAACGATAAAAAGCTAAACCCCGATGGAAATAGGCTAGATAATTATCGGATTGCTGTTGTAAAGAGCGGGTGCAGTCTTGCCAAGCGTGGAGATAATCCTGCAAATAAATCTGAGTTAAACAGCGATTACTGTAGGCTAGGGCCAAGTTATTTTCCCGTTCGAGGGACTGATTGAAATCCTGCAAAGCTTGCTGATAATTACCCGCCTCTAGTTGTTCAATTCCCGATCGCAACCAGTAGGATAAATGTACTGATTGAGCTGCTTTTCCCTGCCGAGGCAATCCCCCCAGCACAAGCGAGCAGAGCAGTGCAACCATAACCAATCCACCGAGGCGAGGAAGAAAATTTTTCAAAACCGTTGACATAGGAGTATCTTTGTGCATATACTCCCAATTCTGAGGAAACTTTCTCGATCGATCAACAGACAGCCTGTCAAATACAGTTATCAGTGATCAGTGATCAGTTATCAGTTATCAGATGTGAGTTTTCAGTTCACTGATTACTGTTCACTGTTCACTGAAAATACACCCCACACCCCACAGTCTAGAACCGGTCTATGTCTCTAGAGGTCGGGGCTGCGATAAGCTAATAAAGGAAAGATTGTCACCGAGCAATTATGGTGGCGTTACTCGCTAACGCAGTTGACACCCGATAACCGATAAATGATACAGGAGTTATCTATGGAAACTATTTTTATCCCCCACCTCCTCAAATCTCCTGATCGACAAAGAGTCATCATCATCGATAATTTTATCCCCGGTCTAGAAACCTTGACACCGGTGCGGGGGACCTTGCTGGTTAGACATGGGGGGAATTTTTTGGAAGTATCGGTGAAAGCAGAAACCATCGTCACCTTAACCTGCGATCGCTGTTTACAACAATATAATCATCGTCTGCAATTAAACACTTCCGAATTAATCTGGCTAGACAAAAATAAAGACTACGATAGCTCCTATCCTCTAGAGCGAGAAATAGCCTACGAAGACCTCTCGGAAACCCTCGATCCTAACGGGGATTTTGACCCGCAAATGTGGTTATACGAGCAGTTATGTCTAACTTTACCTCCCCGTCAACTCTGCGGAGCTAATTGTCAACCCCCCGATTTTCTCCTTCCAGAAAAGACTGCCATCGATGGTCGTTGGGCCTCCCTAGAATCCTTGAAAAGTCAGTTATCTCAATCGCAAAATTGAGCTTTGATGCTGATTTTTTTTCGGGTTTCGATCCCAGAGAAAAGCGATCAAAACCCGATTTTTTACTGGCCCCAAATCTTTTTCAGGACAGTTTCGGGGGTAATATCGGCGACTTTTCCCGTATTAGCCTCAATATATCGATGTAGCTCTCCCCCACTCGGTAAAACTCTCTTAGACAACGAAGGAACCAGCAGAGAGAGGGTATAGGTTCCCACGGCCACGGCTAACTGTAAAGGGACACTTTCGGTAGCTAATAATAAATTAGCACCGGCGATCATAGCCGCCATTTTACCGATATCGCCCGTTCTCGACACTTTTAAGTTATTATCCATGGCTTTGAGGGCTAAAACCCAAGCTTCATCCAATTCTCCCTGGATCGCGACAATTGGTAAATCCGGTTGTTGATGGCGAATGCCTTGGATAATTTCTAGCCAACTCTTCAGGGGATAAAGCGTTTCCAGTCCTTGGCTGATGCTCAGATCGCTACCGCCAGCGTAGAGGAGAATATAGCCGCTATCCTTGATATTGAGGCGTTGCTGCTCCATTTGGGCCCAATCGATATCATCGCGATTCAAGGTTAGTTTTAAAGGTGGACAGGGTGCGGCAATCTTTAACCCTTTGACCAGTGCGTGATAATTATCCGCTAGATAGCCTTCCGTTGGCTGGGGTACTTGTTGCGATAAGAACCAGCTGCCATTATTTTCATAGCCTATACGGTTGGGAACACCATTTAACCAGAGTAAAAGATTGATAGCAGGACGATTGGTGAGACTAATGGCGATTTCGTACTCCCGGTCCCGAATTACTCCCAAAATATTTAAATAATCCGCTAATCCGTACTGATCTCGATAGTCAAATAAAAGCACTTCCCTAACCTGGGGACAGAGACGATAGGCAGCCTTTGCCTTAGGTTCGACCAAAACATCGATGGTACCTTGGGGGTAAGTTTGCCGGAGGGTTTCTAGAGTGGGAAAAAACAGCAGTTGATTGCTAATTCCTCCCGGTACAAGGGTTAATATTCGCATTTTATCTGGATATACCTGAATCGATCAGCTTAATTTTAGCAGTGTCCCTCGTTATTCACTAAATCTGGGCAGCGATGTTTTTTCTCAACAGAATGCGATCGCAGATTCTCTAATTCCCCCTGACTTGAAAGAGGGTGTAGGGTGTGGGGTGTAGGGTGTAGGGTGTGGGGTGTAGGGAAGGAAAGCTCTTTCATCTGTGGGGGTGAAAATTTTTTCATCGGGACTGACTTGAAAGTGGGAAGTGGGAAGTGGGAAGTGGGTACTACTTTCATGCTTGACGCTGTAACTTGTTGCATCGGGACTTCCTCTTAACTATTACCCGAAGGATTAGAACCGTACATAGCATTTAAAACCAAAGCGGGGTCAACGTATTGATTGCCGTACATCAGTCCCCAGTGCAGGTGTGGTCCGGTGGTGCGTCCTGTCATTCCCACTCTAGCCATGCGGGCCCCTGCCGGTATATCCTGACCGAGAGTAAGGACGATTCCCCCTGACCTATCAATCAAAAAAGTACCGCGGCTATCGGATTGAACCGAACCCATGAGATGACAATAAATATGTGTCCATTGACCGGATTGCATCTTAATCATGGTGCCACAGCCTGTATTATCCGATAATTCGACGATTCTGCCGGTCCACCAATTGCGAATATAACTGCCCAAGGGTGCGGCCAGATCTAACCCGGCATGAAATTGTTGACTGCCATCCATGGGAGAGAAACGATAACCGAAACCGGAGGTGTAGGTTTGAAAGTTTTCCACGGGGAAGGAGGCCCCGGCCCAAGCATTTTGAGCTATGAGGGTGGGATTAGCTTTAACGGGGTGTAAACGGTCAAATCCTAGAGAAATTAACGTGACAAGACAGCTAATCGCTAAAAAACGCAGGAATTTAACAGGCAGATATTTGAGCATGAGACTTACTCCAGACACCACAATTAAATATACCGCTAATTTTACCGGCGGCTTTTAACCGATATTTTAGTTAAGTTTTGAGTTATTATTGAGCATTGGTTAGGGATTGACAACATTTCCCCTCGGGCTGCCGATTCTCCGACTCCCCCACTTAATTTTTACTTTTTACTGACTCGTACCATGTTAGACCTAAAGCAAATTAGAGAAAATCCAGAGGAAGTACAGAAACGCTTAGATAGTCGGGGAGGTAGTTATGATATTGCCCCTATTCTCCAGTTAAATCAACAACAGAAGGCTTTAGAGTTAGAACGCAGCAGTTTACAGGCCCGGGGTAACGAAATCGGTAAACTGGTAGGACAAAAAGTGAAAAGTGGCAGCGATGTCAACAGTCCCGAAATCTTGGCAATGAAAACAGAAGGAAACGAGATTAAAAGTAAACTAGCTCAATTAGAACCGCAGGAAAAAGAGATTAAAGCGGCCATTGACCAAAAAATCTTAGATTTACCCAATTTACCTAGTGAAACCACTCCCATCGGTAAGGATGAACGGGAAAATGTCGAAGTCAGACGCTGGGGAGAAGAATATAAACCCACCAACCCGAATATTTTGCCTCACTGGGAAATTGGGGAAAAATTGGGCATTTTAGACTTTGAACGGGCAGTAAAAATCGCCCAGAGTCGTTTTGTTAATCTTATCGCCCTCGGGGCAGCCCTAGAAAGAGCTTTAATTAATTTTATGCTCGATCGCCATATTGTCGCCGGTTATACAGAAGTTTTACCGCCAATTCTGATTAATAGTGACTCCCTGCGCGGGACGGGACAACTGCCGAAATTTGCGGAAGAAAGCTTTAAATGTCGAGATGATGAGCTTTGGTTAGCACCAACGGCAGAAGTACCCGTAACTAACCTTTATCGCGATGAAATCCTCTCATCGGAGCAATTACCGATAAAACACTGTGCCTATACCCCTTGTTTTCGTCGAGAAGCGGGCAGCTATGGCAAGGATACGAGGGGCTTGATCCGTTTGCATCAATTTAATAAGGTGGAAATGGTCAAAATCGTCCATCCTGACGCTTCTGCTCAGGAACATGAAAGTTTAGTCGCTAATGCAGAGGCAATCCTGCAAGCTTTACAGTTGCCCTATCGGGTGATTGAATTGTGTAGCGGTGACTTGGGTTTTTCGGCAGCCAAATGTTATGACTTAGAAGTGTGGCTACCTTCGGCTAATACCTATCGGGAAATTTCCAGTTGTTCTAATTTTAGAGACTTCCAGGCACGACGGGCAAATATTCGCTTTAAAGAAAAAGGGCAAAAAGGCACTAATTTTGTCCACACCCTCAACGGTTCGGGATTAGCGATCGGTCGTACTATGGCCGCTGTCCTAGAAAATTATCAACAGGCAGACGGGACGGTAAAAGTGCCAGAAGTGCTGCAACCCTATCTAAAACGGCAAGTTATTTGTTAAATTTTCTAAAAATGCTTGACAAAATACTTGTATAGTGCACTTGAAAGAATCTAGCTTAACCCCACTGTAGAATTGCCTGTTTTAAGGCTCCTTCGGGCAAATTGGCGGGATCAAAAGACTCACCCGCTTCTATTCTGGCTAAAGCTTCAAAAAAAGCCCTCACACCACTGGCTGGTCCCGATGGGTGGTCCATAATTCCGGTTCCCGCATTGAGGATAACATTACGTCCGTAATCCCCAAGGACCTGGGGAACAATACCGGGACGAATACCGGCCGATGGAACCGGAAAAACGTTTCTATCACGCAAAATATCGCGAATTTTGCCCTCCTCCTGGGGATCGAAGGGTAAACTACCGTAAGCGGCGGGATATAGCACCGCATCGGCTCCTGCGTGGGCCATCATCGTCCCCAAAACCACAGAATAGGCTAATCCCGTATCGCTACCGGCACACATCGCTCCAGCAAAGGCAGGATGGGCGAAAATGGGAACATCGATCGCCGGATCACTGGCTAAAGCTTCTAAAACGGAAAAACCGTAGGTAAGAACGTTTAATAACAGGGCATTGGCCCCATGTTTCACCAATAAACGGGCTTTTCTCTGCAATTCGTCCGCTTTTCCAGTGACATTGACCGCATAGAGAACATTTCTACCGGTTTGCTGCCGCACTTCCTCCAAAACCCGACGACAACAATCTAGGCGCTCGTGGGTGGGAGCCACGGGAAGATCCGCCATGATTTCATCATCTTTAATCACGTCTAAGCCAGCAAAAGCCACTTCTCGCAGGATATCGGCGTGATCTTGGGCCGATAGTCCTAAAGCGGGTTTAAAAATTGCCATAACTAGAGGTCGATCATAAACCCCCAAACGTTGCCTAATTCCGGTGATTCCTAACTTGGCTTTTGTGCCGTAGCTTTCGGGGAGATACACCCCCACCACTTTTCCTGCTCCAGCCATGGAATATTTGCCGAAAATCATGGTTAAAAGACTGGCGATGTCATTTTCAACGTTTATCTGGGGAAAACGCACCCTAGCCACCTTATAACCGTCTGCTTCCTCCCTGATCCCCACCACTTCCGCTAGGTGTTGTTGCAGCTGCTTTTGACGATGACTGTGGCGCTCGCTCCAAGTGCCGGCGGTTTGACCGATAGCGATCGTTTTTGCCTGTTTTTCGGCATTAATAGCGGGAGGAAAGCGATAATCGACAATTATAGTCATAAAAGGTAAAAAAAGGGAGTGGGAATTATAAATTATAAATTATGAATTGGGGAGGTGGGGAGGTGGGGAGGTGGGGAGGTGGGGAGCCTTTTTTCAGTAAACAGTAATGGGTGAACTGATAACTGATAACTGATAACTGATAACTGATAATGGCTTCGATCGGTTTTCTCAGCTATTGACAAGGGTTCCCCTAAAAGCCTACAAGTATTTTGGATAGGTATGGCCATTGAGGAACCGACCAAAATATGAAAATAAAGACAAGATTACGCGAATGGGGCAAATTTTTCTTAAAAAGCGGTGCTAGTATTGCCTTGGCACTACTTTTAATCTTAAGTCTGTTCACGGTTAAGGGGACTACTCCTGCTTTAGCTGTGCTTGCTCAGGGTGACGCGGTAACGGATCCCACTGCTATTTTACGCAATGCCTTACCCATAGATAATAAACCAATTCGTCAAGTGCAACAATCGATCGAAGATATTGCCAAACATCTGCGGGCCAAACGTTGGAGTCCGATTAAAAAAGATGTCAAGGATGCCAATTATGCCCTTTCTACCAAAAGCAAGGCTATCTTAGATAGTGTTCCCGAAGCAAGTAAAAGCCAAGGGGAGGAATTAATCGAAAAACTGAAAACGGGAGTGGCAGCCCTGGATACGGCCGTAGAAGCGAAGGATAAAGAGGCAGTTTGGTCAACCAGACGAGAATTGCTCAATAATATCACCGCTTTAGAAGAATTAATGGTGGTGGGTTTTCCCTTTAACGTTCCCCCGGAATACGCTAACTTGCCGCAATTGCGAGGACGTGCCACCGTAGAGATGCAGACCACCAAAGGAGATTTAACCATCGTTGTGGATGGTTACAGCGCTCCGATTAATGGGGGTAACTTTCTGGATTTAGTCCAACGGGGTTTTTATGACGGTTTACCCTTCATTCGCAGCGAAGATAATTTCGTTGTCCAAACCGGGGATCCCGTCGGTGCAGAAGAGGGATTTATTGACCCGAAAACTAAGCAATATCGCTCTATTCCCTTAGAAATTTTGATTAAAGGGGAAGAAGAGCCGGTTTATGGCAATACTCTCGAAGAATTAGGGATTTACTTACCCAGTCTCGCCTTGCCTTTTAACGCTTTTGGTGCCTTGGCCCTAGCGCGTCCGGATACCAATCCTAACGGAGGTTCCTCGCAATTCTTTTTCTTTAAATTCGATAATGAATTAACTCCTCCGGGGTTTAATCTCATGGATGGTCGTTATTCGGTTTTCGGCTATTTAGTCGAGGGAAAAGAGGTGTTAGAAGAACTTACCGATAAGGACAAGATTATCACCGCTAAAGTGGTTTATGGCTTAAATAATCTCGTCCAACCTAGCTAGGTTGGCGTTTTTAACTAGGTTTTGTCAAGGCAAAAAATTAGTCAACATAGGGGAAGCATCTCAGATTCTGGGCGCTTCCCCCGATACTACTAGGATCGTTTCATTCTCTCATCGGAATAAATATCTGAAAGTTTTTCAAAACGTCGTGCTTTGTAGGTTGATTCATAAATCAACCTACTATGAATCAACCCTTGATAAGGGGGGTACCTGACAACTTTTAACACCTACCTACTTAAGATTATTAATTCCGCAATCTATCGCCCTGATTATTATTGCTTTGATAGGGGCAAAAGTTATTTAATTAACATCAGTTTTATCTAAGTTCCCCTTTCCCTTAATCCTCGTTCATATCCCCAATCAGCAACGCCTAGGGAGAGTTTGCCGATAGCCAAGGGCTAAGAGATGACAGAGTTGGTGATATAGTAACTAAAGATCACATTTAAATCTAACCTTGCCATAGATGCACAAATCTCGAATCTGGCAACCCCAAAAATCTCCCGTCTCTAACATCAGTTTTAGCGATGAAATGAGGTAAGAATTTTGACCAAAATACTTAGCGATCGCATTGCCGTTTATCTGCTCATCGGTGGACTCCTGTTTAGAATCATCATCGCCCTGGGGCTTTATCCGGGGTACGATGAGGCCTATTATTACGTTTACAGCCATAATCTGGATTGGAGTTATTTCGATCATCCGCCAATAGTAGCGATTTCCACGGGTTTTGGGACTTGGATCACGGGATTAGTCAATCAATTTACCATTCGCTTCGGGACTCTCCTTTTCTATACTGGCAGCCTCTGCTTGCTATATCTGACAGCTTTAAAATTGTTCAGTCTGCCGGTCGCCAGAATGACTTTAGCGATCGCCACTCTCATCCCCATCTATGGGATTGTCTTCGGGATTCTCTCGCAGCCAGATAGTCCTTTAATCTTTTTTTGGTCATTAACAGTCTATTTAGCTGCCCAAGAATTCTGGCCAATTCGGGAAAAAAACTATCATCCTAGCTATCGTCTCGCTTATATTGGACTTGCCGTAGGATTGGCGGTTTTAAGTAAATATCACGGCTTTATTTTGGGCTTTGGTTTAGTTTTATTTTGTCTGACCACTCCCCGCTATTGGCCTGTATTTAGATCCCCTTGGTTGGGATTAGGATTTATTCTTTTTTTGATAACTTTATTGCCGATTATCTACTGGAATATTAACCATGATTGGATTTCCTTTCGCTTTCATTTAGAAGACCGTTTTTCTGGAGAACCCAAAACCTTTAATATTCTTGGTATTCTCTCGGTTATTGGCATTAGTATCGCCACGATGTTTCCTCCTTTTGGTCTGCCGATGTGGTGGGTGACATTTAAAAGCTTTGCTGAACAAATTCCTAACTTTCTCTCGAAAAAAAGATTTTTTCAGCGAGATGAAGAATCACTAAAAAAATGGTTAATTCTCTCGGTTTCTCTGCCTTTAATCCTGGGAATGCTTTATGTGGGTGCTTCCCATTATCTCGCCCCTAGTTGGATTTTACCCGGGTTCTGGTCCTGCACAATTTTATTAGGAGAAAAGGCCAATACTTGGCAGCAATCTTCTCGAATCTGGGTAAAAAGATGGTTATGGGGATCGGGAATTTTTATCGTTACTGTTTTATCTATAGCAATGCTTCACGTTACTTTTGGCACTTTCCAAAAACCTAGTCAATACGCAATTTTTGGGGGAATTATTGCCCCAGAACAGGACCCTTCTCGGGAAATTGTCGATATCGATCAACTGCGCCAAGGCTTTGCTAATTCGCCCGAATTATTAGCGCTCTTAAAAGATTCTAGCTTCGTTTTTACCCATAATTTTTATGTGACAGCATGGCTAGATATGGCTCTTTATCCCCTAGTTCCTATTCCCGTCACCTGTTTTAACAACGATCAAAGGGGTTATCAAATTTGGTTTAATCCTCAAGAATGGATCGGTAAAAATGGTTTATTAATTACTACAAATAGTTCTCTAGAAAGACCAGAAATAATCGATCGCTACCGTCCCTATTTCCAAGATATAACTAAAGTAGCTGTCATTCCGATCAAGCGCGGTGGTGTCGCCATCGAACAATTTCATGTTTACCAAGCTAAAGGACTAATTAAAACTTATCCTTAAAATGGATCAATTAGTTCATCAATACTCCTGATTTCTATCTTCTGAATTGTGTAAACTTTTTAACTTTTAACTTTTTACTTTTTACTTGGTAAATATGTCCATTCATCGAGTGCGTATTGCTAGAGATAAAGGGGAATTTGTCCAGTCCTTAGTTAATTTTAATCAGGGAATTGGTCCTTTTCAGACCTATGCTGATGTCATCGCTTTTGCGGCGGCTTTAGGGGTAAGATATCAAGAGAGGCTGGCGATAGAAAATGTAGCGAAGGAACCCTCACCTATTAACCTAGAAATTTTTATTTCTCGTGGCTACGATACCCTAATCAAATTATTGGCAGTCAATGAATTGCAAGACACAAAAATTCTTTCTCCCCACGGGGTAGATTCGGAAGCTTTGCGAGTGACAATTTTCGAGGAATATGCCAACGCTGGTTTAGCAAGATTAGAACGAGAATTGCGCGGTGCGGTGGATTATACTGAAAGATTATTGTTAATTATCAGTCAGGAACGTTTTCGAGAAATTACTGCCACAACGGAATTCGATTTAGGCAGATTTTTGTAGTAGAAATCTTAGTTAAGTACCTAAGTAAAATTAATTACACATCTCGCTAACTCTCCTGACTCCTGACTCCTAACCCCACCAATAAACTTTTTCAGCAGACCCTACTTAGGGTTTGCTGAATAAATCTAAAAACCTTGTTGGGTAAGACTTTTAGACTTTTTGTCAATCAAAAAGTACCGGGCATGGGAGTGATCAGGGGGAAAATTCCTGGACTTTTTCCCTGAAAATTAGGTAATTGGCCCCCTCAAAACCGGTAAAACCCCACACCCCACACCCCACACCCCACACCCTGCCCCCAGGAAAAACTTTTTCAGCAGACCCTAATTAAGAACTATTTTTCCGCTGGGGGAAACCAATTATCATCTAATGTTTGTTCGAGGGATATATGAGCGTCTGAATTAAGGGAAAAAAGCTGAGAAACCGATTTAATCGCCACTGGATAAACTTTATCATACATGGCTGCTAATTCTGGCCGTAAGCTGGGACTATCTTCTAAACGCTGCTGAATTTGGGCGCGAAAATTGACTATTGCTGCCGCCCAATGATTACCTGACCGTTTTTTTTCTTCTTGCCAATAAGCCAGCTTTAAAAGATGTTCGATAAGACGGGTTAACAGACTCATTAAAGCTCGTCTATCACTTTTCCCCATACTCTCGATTTCTTCAATTAAATTATCCCAATCCACTTGCTCAAAATTGCGCTCTTGTAAATGTTTTACCGTCTCTTTTAGCCATTGATTATAATCAGTTTCGTAGGCAGTTGACGACATAATTTAACTCTCCATAGAAAATTACTTAAATGGCTTTCTATCTAGGGCTGGCTGAATATATCTAAACACCTTTTTGGCTAAGACTTTTAGACTTTTTTTCTCAAAAAGTATATCAGATCTGGGAGTGATCGGGGGGAAAATTAAGGTACTTTTTCCCTGAAAATTAGCTAATTGACCCCGGCGGTTCGACAGGCTCACCGCTGAAGCCCACACCCCACCCCCCACGAAAAACTTTTTGCCGCAAACCCTAATTAGCAATACCCTCTTTTTTTCAAACTATAACCAGCTAATCCGATGGTTAGCAATCCTAAAACTGCGCTAGGTTCGGGTACGGGTTCAACGGAATAAATCGCCAGATTACGACTCACTTCATTGGCCACAATTAACAGGGGAGTACCATTGGGACTATCGGCAGCGGGAATAAATAATAATCCTTCGGGAGAGATAGCGCCTAATTGCCAATCGTTGATATAATCTACAAAGAAAGGATGACTAGGGTTGGTGATATCATAAACCATGAAACCGCCAGCCCTTTCTATTCCCACAAAAGTATAGGGACGATATTATTTTCCTGTAGAGACACCCATGCAGTGGTTCCATTGTCGGAAACGGTGATGTATTCTGGTTCCACATCTTGGGAAACCGTTTGACCGGGGAAAATACGAACTCCCTGACTTCTTAAAGTGTTCTCTTGACCATTAAAACCGGTAAAGGTGGCAGTGTTGACCGTGGCATTGAGAACACTGATGCTAAGGTCAATAATACTAACGGAACTATTGGGATTGATCCCTCCTTTCGCTTCCCCTTCATTAGCGACCAAAACCCGATTACCGTCAGGAGTGAAGGTTAACATATCTGGTAAAGTGCCCACAGTCACCTGACTCTCAAAGACACCATTAGTATTGAAAAAAACCACACTGCCCTTATTGGTAATCTGACTAGCTTCCATGGCCACGATACCATTTTTGATGGCAACGCTGTTAACCCCTTTTTTCAGTCCCAAGTTAAAGAAGGAAGATTAAACAAGAGAGAAATTAAGAATATCTTCAAAATTTGGACAAGGGCAGTACAAGCGAACTAAGAAAACGGGTTATTCGATCGCTTTTTAGTTGAACGGCTCATTTACCGGAGTGATAACATGGATTAGTATAAGCTCGATCAATATGGAATCAAGACTCGTGTTATCTATTCTCCTAGCCGATTTCAAGATCATTTTTGAACGTGACCCCGCTGCCCGCAACTGGTTAGAGGTACTATTTTGTTATCCTGGATTACAGGCTTTACTGTGCCATCGCTTCGCCCATTGGCTATATCACATCGGGATTCCCTTTATTCCCCGTTTAATTTCCCATCTTGCCCGTTTTCTGACTGGTATTGAAATTCACCCCGGCGCCCAAATTGGTCAGGGTGTTTTTATCGACCATGGCATGGGAGTGGTCATCGGAGAAACCGCCATTGTCGGTGATTATGCCCTCATCTATCAAGGAGTTACTTTAGGAGGGACGGGGAAAGAAAGCGGTAAACGTCACCCGACTCTAGGGGAAAATGTGGTCGTCGGCGCTGGGGCTAAGGTTTTAGGTAATATTTATCTGGGTAATAACGTTCGCGTCGGCGCTGGTTCTGTGGTTCTGCGGGATATTCCCGCCGATTGTACCGTTGTTGGTGTACCCGGTCGTTTAATCTATCGCGCTGGGACGCGGGTGGAACCCCTCGAACACGGTGATTTACTCGACTCGGAAGCGGTGGCTATTCGCGCTTTGGTGGACCGTATTGAACAACTGGAAAAACAAGTGTACGAATTGCGCCTAGAACGGTCAAAAGAACCAGATTATCGGATTAATTGCCCAGTTTTAGCCCATTTAGAAGAAGAAGCGAGTCCTAGCTGTGGTCCTGGGGCCGATCGAGATCTGCGCGAGTTTCTCGAAAGAGCGGTTTAACCCCGATAATCTTCTGATATGATAGAAGACTGGTTTTTTAGTAGCTGAAACCCATTCGTCAAGGCTATGATTGTTTAGGACTACTTGGCACCGTCCGATGGCTCAAACTGACTCAATCCGTATTCGTGGCGCCCGACAACACAATCTCAAAAATGTTGATCTCGAATTACCCCGCAATCAGTTGATTGTTTTTACGGGAGTTTCGGGATCGGGCAAATCTTCCCTCGCTTTCGACACTATTTTTGCCGAGGGACAGCGCCGCTATGTGGAATCCCTCAGCGCCTACGCGCGTCAATTTTTGGGACAATTGGATAAACCCGATGTGGATGCGATCGAGGGTTTAAGTCCGGCTATTTCCATTGACCAAAAATCCACTTCCCACAATCCCCGTTCTAGTGTGGGAACTGTAACGGAAATTTACGATTACTTGCGTTTATTGTTCGGTCGTGCCGGTGAACCCCATTGTCCCCATTGCGATCGCAATATTGCCCCCCAAACCATCGATCAAATGTGCGATCGAGTGATGGAATTAGCCGATAAAACCCGATTTCAAATCTTAGCTCCAGTAATTCGCGGCAAAAAAGGCACCCATAAGCAATTAATCTCTAGTTTGGCCTCCCAAGGCTTTGCCCGGGTGCGGATTGACGGCAAGGTAGTAGAATTATCCGAGGGCATCGAGTTAGATAAAAAACATCTTCATGATATCGAAATTGTTATAGATCGCCTGATCAAAAAAGAGGGTTTACAGGAAAGATTAGTGGATTCTTTAACCACTTGTTTAAAGCACTCCGACGGTGTAGCGATTGTGGAAATTCTCGATGAGAATAACGAAAATAATCCCGAAGTTACCAAAGAAATTGTCTTTTCCGAGAAATTTGCCTGTCCCGAACACGGGGCAGTTATGGAGGAATTATCCCCCCGTTTATTCTCTTTTAATTCTCCCTATGGTGCTTGTCCCAACTGTCACGGATTGGGCAGTTTACGGAAATTTTCGGCAGATTTAGTCATTCCAGACCCAAAACAGCCGGTTTATTCTGCTATTGCCCCCTGGTCAGATAAAGATAATTCCTACTATCTTTCTCTCCTCTACGGTTTAGGGCAAGCTTTAGGTTTTGAAATTCAAACTCCTTGGCGGAAACTAACAAAAACCCAGCAAGATATCATTCTCTATGGGAGTAAAGAACCGATCTATTTTGAAGATGATTACCGTTACGATACTGGTCGCGGTTACTATCGAGAATTTGCCGGAGTTATCAATATCTTAGATAGAAATTATCAAGAAACCACCTCGGAAGTTATTAAACAAAGACTAGAAAAATATATTGTTAACCAAACCTGTGAAGTTTGTCACGGAAAAAGATTAAAACCAGAAGCTTTATCGGTACGTTTGGGAGAATATACGGTCACGGATTTTACCGGAGTTACCATTCGGGATTGTTTGCAGAGAATTAATGATTGTCATTTAACCCCAAGACAAGCATTAATTGGAGAATTAGCCCTCAAAGAAATCAAAGCGAGACTACAATTTTTAATCGATGTGGGATTAGATTATCTTACCCTCGATCGACCGGCGATGACTTTATCCGGGGGAGAATCCCAACGAATTCGATTAGCCACTCAAATCGGTTCGGGATTAACAGGAGTATTATACGTTCTCGATGAACCTAGCATCGGATTACACCAAAGAGATAATAGTAAACTGTTAGAAACCCTGCAAAGATTGCGAGATTTAGGTAATACTTTAATTGTCGTCGAACACGATGAAGAAACGATTCGGGCAGCTGATTATGTGGTCGATATCGGTCCGAAAGCGGGGATTCATGGCGGAGAAATCATCTGTCAAGGCAGTTTTAAAACCCTTTTAAAGTCCAAAAAATCGATAACAGGAGCCTACCTATCGGGACGCAAAGTTATTGAAACTCCCCCCCAAAGAAGAGTGGGAAATGGTAACGCTTTAGTTTTAAAAAATTGCCATCAGAATAACCTAAGAAATATTGATGTAACGATTCCTTTAGGAAAATTAGTCTCGATTACAGGAGTATCTGGTTCAGGCAAATCCACCCTAATTAATGAGTTATTATATCCAGCTTTACAACATCATTTAACCCGTTTAACTCCCTTCCCCAAAGAATTAGATAAAGTGGAAGGATTGGACGCGGTTGATAAAGTAATTGTCATTGACCAATCACCAATAGGACGCACCCCTCGGTCTAATCCTGCCACCTATACGGGGGTTTTTGACATTATTCGCGAGATTTTCACCGAAACCATCGAAGCAAAAGCTAGGGGTTACAAAGCGGGGCAGTTTTCTTTTAATGTTAAGGGAGGACGCTGTGAAGCTTGTTTAGGCCAAGGGGTAAACGTCATCGAGATGAATTTTCTCCCCGATGTCTATGTGCAGTGTGATGTGTGTAAAGGGGCGCGTTATAATCGGGAAACCCTACAGGTTAAGTATAAAGGTTATTCGATCGCCGATGTCTTAGATATGACGATCGAGGAAGCATTAAAAGTCTTTGAAAATGTCCCCCGGGCCACCACCAGATTACAAACTCTCGTGGATGTGGGTTTAGGATACTGTAAACTTGGCCAAAGCGCTCCCACTTTATCCGGTGGGGAAGCACAAAGGGTAAAATTAGCGGCCGAATTATCCCGACGGGCCACCGGAAAAACCCTATATTTGATTGATGAACCGACTACGGGTTTATCTTTTTATGATGTGCATCATCTCTTAGATGTGTTACAAAGATTAGTCGATAAAGGTAATTCGATTATCGTCATCGAACATAATCTCGACGTGATTCGCTGTAGCGATTGGATTATTGATTTGGGACCGGAAGGAGGGGATAAGGGAGGAGAATTAATCGCGGTGGGAACACCGGAAACCGTGGCTAAATGTGAAAGATCCTACACTGGTCATTATCTTGCCCAAGCATTACTTCAATATCCCCCAAAAAAGCGGGATAATAAGTAATGGGACAAAATTAACTTCTTGGTTAGGATAGGCAAGAGGCAAGAGGCAAGAGGCAAGAGGTAGTTAGATATGTATAATTAATTGTGTCTAGCTACTTATTAGGGAAGAACACAGAGATAATAAAGCCAATGATCAAGATTAGTATTTAACTCTTGTTCGCTGTTAATTTCCTGACCGGTTTTCCAAGAATAAATTTTAATCTCTTGAAAGTAAGACCCTAACTGTCTTAATTGTTCTTTGGGAGTGGCGTAATAATTTTGCAGACGAAAATTATGGGGTTCATCCCGAATAATTGCATAGTCAGCAGTCAATAACTGTTCGTAGCTAAGAGAGGGATTACAGACCCGCAAAATCACCCAGATGACTAAATTGACATAGCTACTAAAAGGATTGAAACTAATCTTTTTTTTCCAATCGAATTCTGGGATAATTCCCTGAAGATTATGACTAGAAAAACAAAAATAACCGCCCGCTTTACCGATGCGGCTAATTTCCTCTAAAACTAGAAAACGGTCAGCAGGGGAAATATAATCAATGCCATTAAAACTAAAGAGAATAAAATCAAAATAATTATCCGCAAATTGTTCTAGATTTCTAGCATCGGCCACTTGCCAGACTAAATGGGGGAATTTTTGACGACAAGCGGCGATCATTTCCGCAGAATAATCAACACCGATATATTCTCCCACAAGAGGGGCAAAATAGTTCGTAGTCCGTCCCGCACCTACCCCTAAATCAAGCATTTTCATCGTTGATAAACGCTCTTGCAGCAGGGTTAAAATTGTCTTTTCTGCCGGCTGTAGTGCGGTTAATTGGGCATAATAACCGACAATACTAGGGTCTCTATAGGTTTGCTGATTTTTGTCCTTAATCATTCTCGATCGCTCTTTCCTCATAATCTGGCTGTTTTTCTCTTACTAATAATTCACCTTCCCAACCGCCAATTACTTCTTCAAAAAAGCCTTCTTGCCATTGGCTAAATGTAGTTTTTTCTTCTTGTTCTTTTAGAGATATTGGCTGATAAACTAAGGTAACTTCTAAATCTGTGTTTTTAAGTTCATGCGGTAAAGATATTTGTAATGTTCCATCTTCTCCTACATGGGTTTTAAAACTAATTGTTTTCATGGTTTCGGCTCAGGTTACTACTATCTTATGATAGTGTAATATGTCCTCGCCTGACAAGGTGCGTCTCCTGCGGTCTTTTAACCATAAAGACATCTTCACCCCAAACAGGTTCGACATCGCAGAAATCACCATCCGATGAGAATGGTGATACATCCCACCCAAGACACCGTTACAGGGATCTATTCGAGATCGAACTCACGATGTTGCATAACCACGAGAAACTTGATATATTGGCAGTTGATAAATATTATTGAAAATTTACTGGAGACATAAATATGTTATCAACTGATGTTAGACAAAAATCAATGATTAAGAGAATTGAGCAAGTTGTTTCTATTTTAATGGAAGACCGCCCTTTCTTTAAAGAGGAACTTAATTATTCAGAAATAGTGAAACATTTGGTTGAATTATTTGAAAAAAATTTACCTTTTGATGAATTTAACACTATGTCAGAGGCGGAATTGAAAGAGCATTGTAGCTTTATTATGTCCACAGAAATCCTGTCAAAAATTGGCGGCGATTTTACTCCTGAACAAATGGCTATTTTCGATGAAGCAATTAAGCGTAAATAGATAATTATGAGTTATTTGTTAGATACTAATATCGTCTCTTTGATCATTAAGCGTAATCTTGAAATTTATCAAAAAATTGAAGATGTCAAAGCTCAAAGAAAAAGTATCTTTATCAGTTGCATTACTTATTTTGAAATTAAGAGGGGATTTTTGGCAGTTGCTGCACCTAAACAAAGAGAAAGATTTAACCAACTTTGTCAGGATTATCAAATTATTTTATTAGATGATTTAGCTATTTTAGAAAAAGCAGCCGAAATTCATGCTCATCTTAGATTAAGAGGATTACCCATACAAACAGAAGATATTTTAATTGCTGCTACTGCTATAGTTAAAAGTTTAATTGTTGTTTCTAATGACAGTGATTTATTGAGGGTTGAAGGATTAAGTTTAGAGAATTGGGTAGAGTTATAAATTGAACACAATCTTTAAGTCATCCGACATATTTTAACAGCTTGAGTCAGTAAAGGGGTGCGTTACACTATGTTAACGCACCCTACGAGATCGGCGATCGCACTTCTAGGCAGCGAGTCGCAGGTTCGAGTCCTGCCGCACCCGCTTCTGAATTGTCGTTTAACTGAGATATTGTAAGTGATCAGAACAAATATAAAGATAAGGAGTCCATATATAGTGCGCCTAATTGATTTGTGAACGGGTAGGCTCTAGAAGTCAAGTGTAGCAAGACGGCAAACGGAGGGTTTTTACATTTCATTTAGGTGCGCTATATCATGGCAACAACGAAAGAAAATTACTATTTTCTTCATAACTTACTAGCAGCAGGAAAGTGGGAGGAAGCCTGAGAGGGGGACAAGCGAGCTAGAAGGTAGATAGGGCAAGCGATATCGCTCTTTGTCCTTTGATGTAATCCTTCAACCGATAGCGGCTAATTTGCCTTAGCTCTTCTATATTTTTTTGGAACATTTGATGTAGCTGGAGCCAATAATAGAGATGTTGACCCACATAAAAACTGCTGTGTCTGCGTTGACCTTTATATCTTTTTTCAGGTCTTGTGACATATTTTTGGATTCCCATATCCTTAATTTTTTTACCTTGCATTGTGGCACTTGTATAGGCGATAGCTATAACAATTATCAGCTTTGATAGGTATTTCGGTGCTAATTGAGAACCTTCTAAGCTATAGCCTCCCGACTTAAAATCTCGAAAC
>NZ_JAQMSY010000064.1:0-57789 GCF_028329095.1 Microcystis sp. CS-574 | reverse complement strand
TTACGTTTGGGTTGGTTGATTAATCCTCAACAGCAGCAGGTGGAAATCTACCGACTAAATAGCGGTGTGGAAATTATTAATTTGCCTGCGATTTTATCCGGGGAAGATGTCTTACCTGGGTTTGTTTTGAATTTAACTTAGCAAGGATGACAGGGAATAACAAAGGGAATGACACCGAATCAGGATATCTTTGTCAAAACATTTCCAGAAAAGCGATCGATTGTCAGATTGAAGGTGTATAATCTCTTAAAGGCCAGCATCAAGCTACAAAGTTCTCAATATATCCATATCCCAAAAAAAACAATCAGGATTTCAGGAACAGATGCTCTGGCTACTTCTTCAAAGAAAGAGGAAACTCTCAGCCACAACATTGATATTTGTCAATAATGTCCCCTAAAATTTTCAATCATCACTTTACTCCTCTTAAATCCCTCTCTCTGGGATTATTTCTCCTGCAAGCTTTCACTCCCCTCACCCTAGCAGCCCCCCCGCGAGAACCGGATCAAACCGTCGGCTGTGATATTCTGGTGGTGGGTGGTGGTTTAGCCGGTGCCGGTGCGGCCTACGAAGCGTTATTATTAGGAAAAACCGTCTGTTTAACCGAGATTACCGACTGGGTGGGGGGACAGATATCTTCTCAGGGAACCTCCGCATTAGATGAAAGACGGACACAAAGAGAAAAATTATTTTTCCCGAAAGGTTATCTAGAATTTAGGGAAAGAATTAGAAAGTATTACGGGAAACGCAACCCCGGAGAATGTTGGGTAAGCGGGTCTTGTTTTTTGCCTTTTGATGGACATAAATTATTATTTCAACAGTTAGAAGACGCTGCCAAAAAAGGTAAGGGAACCCTGAAATGGTTTCCCTCCACGGTAGTCAAAGAATTAAATATTGAAACTTTACCCAATCGCGGCACCGGTCAACAGATTACCAGTGTAATTGCCATTCAACATAGTCCCGCAAAAGGTACTCCTCCCCTAAATACCGAGTTTTTATCGCAAAAAATGGCGGATATCTATCGCTACGAAAATTCTCCCCGTTTTGATAAGAAAATCCTCCGTTTTGTCCCCAAATCCTCCCAACCGAATCAATTAGCAGATTGGTATGTGATTGAAGCGACCGAAACCGGGGAAATAATCGGATTATCAGATATTCCCTACCGTTTAGGTGTCGATAAGCGCAGTTATCTCGAACCTTCTTCCTCTAGCGTCACTGGCGACCCCTACTGTACCCAAGGCTTTACCTATACCTTCGCCATGGAGGAAACAGAAAAACCACAAACCCACGAGAAACCCGTTTATTATGAACGCTATGCCCCCTATTTTAGCTATGAATTGCCGCGATTAGCCGATTTTGACCTAGTTTTCACCTATCGTCGTATCTGGAGTCCACAACTGGGTAAAGAGAAAACCTTTGGGGGAATTACTTTTACCGAACCCGTCCCGGGGGATATTTCCATGCAGAATTGGACCTGGGGAAATGATTATCGTCCGGGGACTGCTAAGGATAACTTTATCTACACCCGTGAACAGTTGCAAGAGTTAGGACAGTTATCTCCGGGGGGATGGATGGGAGGATTACGCACCGAAACCCTCGCGAGGGGCGAAGAACACGCCATTTCCTACTATTATTGGTTAGTAGAAGGAACCACCGATTCCCAGTTAGGAGACGGGGTAAAAGTTCCCCATTTGAATAACCGTTATCTGTCCGGTTTTGATTCTCCCATGGGAACTGCCCACGGTTTGTCAAAATATCCCTATATTCGGGAAGCAAGACGGATTATCGGTCGTCCTTCCCTGACTTTCCCCGCTGGTTTTACCGTCACAGAAATCGATATTTCCCGACAAAATTTTCAAAGCGATTTCTATCGTCAAAATCTTTCCCCAGCAGAATATCGGCGCTTAATTGCCACCTTGGCAGGATTAGAGGGATTTTCCGTACTTGATGGCACATTATCCCCCGATCAGGCCGTTAAACGCAAGCGCTCTACCATTTACCCCGATTCCGTCGGTATCGGTCACTATGCGATTGATTTTCATCCCTGCATGACGGAACATCCCCCCGAAAAACCGGGTAATACAGAAAAAGCAGGAGAAAGACGGGGACAGGGTCAAGCTTACCCCTTCGAGATACCTTTAAGGGCTATAATTCCCCAAAAAATCGATAATTTATTGATAGCGGGTAAAAGTATCGCCCTTAGTCATATTGCCGCGGCCGCCTATCGTGTCCATTCCTTCGAGTGGTCCTCTGGGGTAGCTGCTGGCATCACGGCAGTGTATGCTTTAGATAATAATGTACTGCCCTATCAATTAGTAGAAAGTGATTTTCTCATCGGGAATAAACAACTGCGAGAATTACGGCAAAAAATCGACGCTAGTGGTAATCCAACTATGTTCCCCGATGCCTCAATTTTCCAGTCGATGGATAATTGGTATTAATTAGGGTTTGCTGAAAAAACTTTTTCAGCAGACCCTAGGTACTGCTCATCTATGTCTCTCAGATTGCCAGATTTCGTCCGCCACCTAAACGGTTACGACTGTTTTGGGTTGAGAATACTATTGATAATCAGAGCGTTTTTGGGAAGATAAGGAGGATCAATCATTTCACGATGAATACCAGTGGCATAATGATTGATTCTTTCCCCTTTTGTTGCTTGTGTCCAATCATCTTGAGCTTCATAGTTTCCCTCAGCACGAATCAAATGAATAGTCCCTTGAATTTGTACATTTTTTAAGTCAGAATTCCAAAGAAAATTAAAGTATTCCCACACTTGATGATAAGTGCGATCGCGGAGTTTTTGATTTTCTAAAAAGTAACCTCTTAATTCCTGACGTTTGGGATTTAATAAGAAAGCATCAACCCCTTCTTGAATCTCTGACATATCAGCTTTTTTAGCCTCACGTCCTCCTCTGTAAGTATCCAGTAAAATCACATCAGAAACAACTCTCCCTCGACTTTCTAATTGTTGCGCCATTAACATCGCTAAAAATCCGCCGGCGGAATGTCCCATTAATTTTATATCTTGATTCTGAGCCAAATCCTCAATTAATTCAGCGTATTTTTCTAACATTAATTCATCGCTAATATACCGGAAAGTATAAATAGCATAATTCGTTAGATACTCTGCTAAATTGGCATAAGCAGCAGCGAAACCAAGGGCGGGGGGAAATAAAAAGACGGCCTTTTCTTGCTCCTTATTAAACACCACATAAGGACGTTCTTTCGGTTGAATATTCATCTCTTGAGCATAGATAATATAATCGCTTAATTCGGCTACTGTTGGCTTTTCATAAATCATTGATAAAGGAATTTCTATGGCGATTTTTTCATAAATTAAAGCCATAAGATTCATAGCTTGTAAGGAATGACCCCCCAACTCAAAGAAGTTATCATTAACCCCTATCTTGCCAGCTTGTAGAAGCTGTTGCCAAAGGCTTACTAAGATAGTTTCCGTTTGATTGCGGGGTGCTAAATAGGGTGATTCAACTAAAGAAGTCTCATCCGGTATAGGCAATTTATGAAAGTCTATTTTACCATTAGGATTTAAGGGAAAATCCGACAACATCACAAAGGCAGAAGGGATCATATAAACGGGTAATTTCTGCTGCAAGAAACGGCGCAGATCCTGAGAAGTTAATAAGGGTTCTTTTCTCATTACATAAGCAACTAACCGTTGATTATATAAGGTATCTTCCCGCATAATCACAACAGTTTGTTCAACGTTGGGATGAGTTTCTAAAACTGTCTGAATTTCTCCTAATTCAATGCGGAAACCTCTCAGCTTAACTTGATTATCAATCCGCCCTAAATATTCAATATTTCCATCAGGAAGATAGCGAGCTAAATCCCCCGTTTTATATAATTTCCCCTGAGCAAAAGGATGAGGAATAAATTTTTCAGCCGTTAATTCAGGTTGGTTGAGGTATCCACGCGCTAAACCCATTCCACCAATATGTAATTCTCCAGCAACACCAATAGGAACCGGTTGGAGATAACTGTCGAGGATATAAACTTGGGCATTAGCAATGGGAGTTCCAATAGAAATTTGGGAATTTGGCTGACAGCACCAGATAGTAGTCTCAACCGCTACTTCTGTTGGTCCATAAGCGTTATATAATTCACAGTTTAACTGCTGAAAAAATCGTTGATTGAGTTCATAAGATAAGGCTTCTCCCCCGACAATTACTCGTTTTAAACAGTGGCAATCTTTGCTCTTGGAATGTTGCAGAAAAACTCGCAATATTGAGGGAACACAAGTGAAACAAGTTACTTGTTCTTGCACAATTAAATCTATTAAATAATCTATATCTTTATACCCGTCAGGTTTAGCCACGACTAGGGTAGCACCAGATGTTAAAGACAAGAAAATTTCCCAAACTGAAACATCAAAACTAAAGGGAGTAATTTGGAGAATGCGATCTTCAGAGTTAAGATTATAATTGTCAATATTGTATTTTAGAGTATTGCAAATTCCTTGATGAATATTCATCACACCTTTAGGTTTTCCCGTTGAACCCGAAGTGTATATAACATAAGCTAAATTTTCTGGTTTAACTGGAGAGGTCAAATTCTCTTGACTATAATTAGCTATCTTTAACCAATCTGTATCTAAACACAGTATTTCGGCTTGATTTTCTGGCAGAAATTGGACTAAAGATTGTTGAGTTAACAACAGAGAGATAGCTGAATCAGATATCATATAATCCAAGCGCTCAGGGGGATAATTAGGATCCAAAGGAACATAAGCTCCCCCGGCTTTAATAATTCCCAATATTCCGATGATCATCTCAAAAGAACGCTCAATAAAAATCCCCACTAAAACTTCTGAAGTTACGCCTTTTTCTTGTAAATAGTGGCCGACTTGATTAGCTCGACTATTTAACTCTCGATAGGTCAATTTTTCGCCGTCAAAAATAAGAGCTATTGCCTCGGGATTATCTCTAACTTTTTCTTCAAATAACTGGTGCAAACACTGTTGAGAATAAGCGACTTCGGTTTGATTCCACTCTATTAGTAATTGATGCTGTTCTTCAGGGGTTAATAAATTAATCTCAGATAATTTACAATCGGGATTCTGAATTACACTTTTAATAATTTGTAAAAAGTGACCGTTCATTCTGGCGATAGTTTCAGGCAAAAATAAATCTGGCTCATATTCGATCACTAATGTAAGATTATGACTATCTTCAAAGAAGCTCCAAGTCATATCAAATTGAGCCATGCGTGGTTTTAAGGGATAAGGTTGATGTTCCAAACCAGGAATTTTTAAGACAGTTTTGCTTTCTTTACCCAGTAGAGAAAACATGACATCAAATAAGGGATTTCTGGACAAATCACGTTCTAAATTGAGAGCAGATACTAATTTATCAAAAGGATAATCACGATATTCATAAGCATCAAGACAGGTGTTAGTTACTTCCCCTAAGACTTGCTTAAAAGTTACTCCCTCTGGTAATAAAGATCTCAAAGCCAAGGTGTTAACATAAAACCCGATCTGGTTTTCTAAATCAGGATGATTTCGTGCTGAAATAGGGATACCAACTACTAAATCCCGTTGGCCGGTGTGACGGTAGAGTAATATTTTAAAGAACGTCAGTAGGGTAATAAATAGAGTCGTATTATTTTGAGTGGCAAAGGTTTGTAATTGTTGGCTAAGACTCTGACTAAATTGATAAGTGTGGGAAGCTGCTTGAGAAGATTTTACTTGAGGTCGAGGGAAGTCTATCGGTAAGTTTAAGATAGGGGGATGTTCGGCAAAAACCTCGCACCAATACTCATGTTGTTCTCTAACTTCTTCACTTTCTAACCACTGATTTTGCCATGCCGCATAATCTTTATACTGTAGGGTAAGAGGGGGTAATTCAGCTTTTTTTTGTTGAGTATAAGCAGAGTATAATGTAAAGAACTCTTGAAAGATAATATCAAGTGATTGTGCATCTCCAATAATATGATGGACAGTCAAACCAAAGATAAATTCTTCTGACTTAATCTGCACCAATAAGACCCGAATAAGGGGCAACTTTTCTAAACTAAAAGGTAAATTTGCCGACTCTTGAATTAAATCATCTGCCAAGAGTTCAGCATCTTTTTCTGCTCTTAAATCTTTAAAAATGATTAACTGTTCTGTGGGGATTTGCTCATGAATAACTTGCTTAATATTGCCCCCAACACTGGTAAAAGTGGTTCTGAGAATTTCATGACGGTTCACCAGTTCTTGAAAGGCTGCTGTTAATATAGAAACATCTAACTTGCCATTAATTCTCATGGCAAGCCTAATATTATAAGCACTAGAAGATTCGCTGATATGCTGCAAAATCCAAAGCCTTCTTTGACCGTGAGAGACTTCGTAATATTTTTGTTTTTCCAGTGGGTTAATTGAGTCAGATTGTGGTAAGTTGATCATCGTTTTTGTCGGGATTGAATTAATACAGCTTGTTCTTTTAAAGTATTATGGGTAAAAATTTCCCGTAATCGGAGAGAAACTCCAAATTGATTACGGATTTGTGACACTAAGCGCATCGCCTTCAGACTGTTTCCTCCTAGTTCAAAAAATGACTGATTACTGTTACTAACTTCTGCTTCTAATAACTCACCCCAAAGGGAAGCTAATAAAGCTTCTTGTGGATTAAAATCTGGGACTTGGTTAGTTAAGTTAGTAATATTTTCTTCGGGTTTTGGCAAAGCTAGACGATGAATTTTTCCATTAGGTAACAAGGGAAAAGCTTCTAACCGCATTAAAAAGCTAGGCTGCATATAAATCGGTAAGAGTTGCTTTAATTTACCTCGAATATATTCCTGATGAACTGTATCCTCTGCTTGATAATAAGCAATTACGGTTACTAATTCCTCCTTTTTATTAGCCATAACTAAGGCTTTTTCTACTCCCTCAATCCCACTGAGGACATCTTCAATCTCTCCTAATTCAATCCGTACCCCATTTAATTTAATTTGGTTGTCACTGCGTCCTATTACTTCTAAAGTTAGATCAGGAAGCAGTCTGCCTAAGTCTCCAGTACGATAAACTATATCCCTCCCCCCATTCAAAGGATTAGGCACAAAAACTGAATGAGTTAAGCTTTCATCTTGATAATAACCTTTGGTTAAATAGGGGGATTTAACGAACACTTCTCCTACTTCTCCTATTGCCCTGGCGCGATTTCCATCAACCACTGCATAAGCGGCATCTGGCAAAGTTTGACCACCCGGAACCCGTTCATAGGGAATATTATTAGGGTTAGGAATTCGATAAAAATGCTTAACAAATGTAGTTTCACTTGCCCCATAAATATTCACAAATTCTGTCTGAGAGCCAAAAATTTGATGCCATTCAGCCAGTTCTTTCACAAATAAAGGCTCTCCTCCTAAGACAAAAATTCGCAAACTTTTCAGGAGATTATGTGCATTAACTAAACCACGCCCTATCTTTAAAAACAGACGCATTACCGAGGGGACAGTGTGTAGTAAATTGATTTCCCATTCTCCTATTCGCAGTAATAAAAGCTCTAAGTCTTCTCGCTCTGTACTCTCTGGAATATACAGAGTTCCCCCTGAGCATAAAGTCACACAGGTTTCCCTCAAATAAGCATCAAAATTAATTTGAGCAATTTGTAAACAGCGCCAACTTTCATTAATGCCAAATTCCCGTTTTTCCCAATCAATGAAATGACGTAAGCTGCCGTGACTGCCTAAAATTGCTTTAGGTTCACCGGTTGAGCCAGAAGTAAACATAATATAATTAGAATCATCAGCATCCGGCATAGCTAGAAGGGGTTGCAGTTTGCTTAATTGGCAAGGAAACTCTTGATAATCCATGCCATTCCACTGATGATATTGCTGAATTTTATGAGCCTTAACCACTAAGATATGAGGCGGTTTTTCTAATGCGGATAGTTGGGGTTTAATCCCCTCTAAATTCTCAGCCGCAACTAAGATAATTTCGGGGCTAGTTTTAATCATCATGCGTTGCCGGCGCTCCTCTGGTTCATCTAAACGTAGAGGTAAATAGATTCCTCCGGCTTTAAATACTGCCAGCATGGCGATTAACTGACGATAATCTCCTTCTAGGAGAACACCACAAACCTTATCTTTTTCCACGCCTAATTCTTTTAAGGCATAAGCCCAAAAGTTAGTTAGTTCATGTAATTCTTGATAGCTAAATTTACCCCCTGGATAAATAATCGATGTTTTCTCTGGTTTGGCTGCAACTTGGTCAATAAAATCGTGGATAATAGTACGGGTTTCTAAGCGAGGAATAGGATTGATAAAATTGGCAATGAAAGCGGTTTCTGCCTCCGATAACAAAGAAATGTCTTTGACGGGTTGGGCGGGGTTAGATAGCATTTCATTCAAGAGTTTATCGAAGTGAATGAGACATTTTTTCATCCTCTCCTCTTGGAATAAGTCGGTGTTATAAATTAGCTCTAATCTGAGTTTTTCCTGATCTTCACTAAACACAAAAGATAGATCAAACTTACTGGTCGGGGTCAGGGAATCTAGAGATTTTATTTGTATATTTTCCAAGCCTACAGGTTGATCAAAATTTTGCAGAAGGACTAATATATCAAACAAGGGAGTGCGGTTAATTTCTCTAGAAACAGCTAATTTTTCTACTAAAATATCAAAGGGATAATCGGAATGTTCTAAGGCTTCGGTAACGGTTTGACGAACCTTTGCGAGTAGATTTTTGTAGCCTTTTTCGGGTTCAATTTGGTCACGAATAACTAAGGTATTGAGAAATAAACCGATTAGAGATTGCAGTTGAGGATGGCTTCTGGTGGCGATTTCTGTACCAATAGTAATATCATGTTGACCACTGTAGCGATACAGTAATATTTTGACAGCCGCTACCAATGCCATGAATAGGGTGATTTCGTTTTCTTGACAAATTTTTCTTAATTTAGAAATCGTTTCTCGGTCAAATGTCCAGCTTAAATGAGAACCCTTAAACGTCTTTATTTGGGGACGTTTAAAGTCTGTCGGTAAGTGAACTCTGGTCAGTTGTCCATTGTCCAGTTTTTGCCGCCAGTAATCTAGGTTTTGGGGATTATCTTCGCTTCTTAAAAGATTATTTTGCCATCCTGCATAATCTTTATATTGTATCGGCAATGGCTCTATAATAGGCTGTAATCCTTTGGCTAAATCAGAGTAGTATTGTAAGCATTCTTTAGCTAACAAACTCATTGACCAACCATCACAGATAATATGATGAATTTCTAGCTCTAAAATATATTCATTCGGAGATAGTTTATAAATCTTAGAGCGCCCCAGGGGACTTTTCTCTAAGTCAAACGGTTTTCTCTCTTTTGCAATCGTTTCTAGGATTTCTTCATCAGGTTTATTTGTCCAGTCTTTAAATTCCCAATCAAAAGGACGATTTTGCAGGATTTTCTGTTGTGGTTCACCGTTAATTAAAATGAAAGATGTCCGCAGGGATTCATGACGGGAAATCAATAATTGTATGGCTTTTTCAAAGACATCTGGGCTAAAATCTCCTGCTATTTTGAGGGTGGAAACAATATGATAAGCTACATTATTGAGATCCATCTGTTGCAAGACATAGAAACGTCTCTGAGCATGGGATGTTTCGTAGGTTTCTTGTGCAGATACAAGGGGAATAGTGGCTACCGTCAGAGGGGTAACAGTGCTTAATAATGCTGCTTGTTCAGCAATGGTAGGATGAGCAAATACTTGTTTAATGGGCAAAGATTGCCCTAACTTTTCCTGAATTTTACTCACTAGAGAAATAGCTTTTAAGCTATGTCCTCCCAACTCAAAGAAGTTGTCACTAACCCCTATTTTGGATACCTGAAGAACATCTTGCCAAATCTGAGCTAAGAGGCTTTCTTTTTCATTTCTTGGGGCTATATAAGCAGATTCAATAATTGATGTCTCATCGGGGACGGGTAATTTTTTCCTGTCTATCTTGCCATTGTTATTTAAGGGAAAATCCGACAAGATGACAAAGGCAGAAGGCACCATATAAGCGGGCAGTTGCTGCTGTAAGAAACGGCGCAATTCTCCGATACCTAATGAGGGGTATTTCCTGACTATATAAGCGACTAACCGTTGATTGTCTGAGGTATCTTCTCGCAAAATAACTACGGCTTTTTCCACTTCAGAATGTGTCTCTAAAACTGCTTCTATTTCTCCTAATTCAATCCGTAATCCTCTCAGCTTCACCTGATTATCAATGCGCCCTAAAAATTCAATATTGCCCTCTGGAAGATAGCGAACTAAATCCCCCGTTTTATATAAAATACCCGAATTAAAAGGGTTAGAAATAAATTTTTCTTGAGTTAATTCCAGACGATTGAGATAACCCCGCGCTAACCCGACACTGCTAATATGTAACTCTCCAGGAACCCCAATCGGAAGCGGTTGTAAATTCTGATCTAAAATATAAATTTTTGTGTTAGAAATTGGCTTACCAATAGACGGGGATGAGGAGTTTCCTTCCTCATAATCGGGAACTAATCCTGAAGTGGTTACTACTGTATTCTCTGTTGGACCATAATTATTAATCAGCTTAAAAGGCATTGATACTGAAGGGTAATGATGGAGTTTATCCCCACCCGTTAATATAATTCTGAGGGCTATATTTTCATCCCATTTTAAAGATAAAATCTTCTCAACTAGGGGAGTTGGTAAAAAGCTGACGGTGATTTCTTGGGCAATTAACCAGTCTCGCAAGTCCGGGGGAGATTGCATGATTTCAGGTTTAACTAAGACAAGACTCGCACCTGCTGTTAAACAGGGCCATAACTCCCAAACCGCAGCGTCAAAAGCACTTCTTGCTAGTTGAGTAATTTTGTCTAAAGGCGTAATTTCAAAAGCGTCTTGATGCCAACAAATTAAATTCATTAACCCCCGATGGCTAATTAATACTCCTTTGGGTTTTCCCGTTGAACCTGATGTATAAATAACATAGGCTAAATTCTCAGGAGTCGTTAGATTGAAGGGATTTTCTGGACTATAGGTAGCTATCTTTTCCCAATCCCTATCTAAACACAGTAACTCGGCCCCAGTTTGGGGAAGAAAATCCCCTAAAGATTCCTGAGTTAACACCAAAGAAACCCCCGAATCTGAGAGGATATCCCCCAAGCGCTCGGTAGGATAATCCGGATCTAAAGGTACATAAGCTCCCCCGGCTTTTAATATCCCTAATAAACCGATGACCATCTCTAGGGAACGCTCCATAAAAATCCCGACCAAACTTTCTGGACCTACACCCTTATCTCGTAAACAGTGAGCTAACTGATTGCCCCGGTTATTTAACTGTTGATAGGTTAATTTTTGTCCTTCAAAAATAACCGCTATTCCCTGCGGATTCTGTGCAACTTGTTCCTCAAATAATTGATGTAAAGACTTATCTAAAGGATAATCTGCCTCGGTATTGTTCCACTCTACTAATAACTGATGTTGCTCTTGTGTTGTCAATATAGGTAATTGTGTTACCCGTTGCCGAGTATCAGTAACAATCCCTGTTAAAATAGTCTGTAAATGTGCTGCCATCCGTTCAATCGTATCCTGAGTAAAACGGCTAGTATCATAGACTAACTGAATCAGTAACTCCTGTTTAGGAATAGCAACCACCGTCAAAGGATAATTAGTTTCCTCAAAATTCTCCACATCCTTAACCCTTAAGGATTGACGAGAATCTCTCGATAACGCTTCTCTAGGATAATTCTCAAAAACGACCAAACTCTCAAACAGGGGAACCCCCGGTGGAATATCACTTAATCTCTGTATTTCAGCCAGAGAAACATAAGCATAATCCTGAATTTCTGCTTGCTTTTGCTGTAATTCCTGTAACCAAGATAGCAATAAATCTGATTCTCTGATGGAGACTCGCAGCGGCAATGTATTAATAAATAATCCTACCCTATGTTCTACCCCTGATAAATCATGAGGGCGACCAGAAACCGTAACCCCAAATAAAACTTCTGACTCCCCACTATAGCGACTGAGAAGAATCGCCCAAGCGGCCTGTACTAGAGTAGATAAGGTCAGATTATGCTTTTGCGCCAAAGATTGCAGGTCTTTGGAGTGAGAAGCCGATAAATGACAGTTATACTCTTTATAAGTTGGCTTACCTTCAGATTTCATTAACTGGAGTCTGTCCACCCTCAGGGGGGTGGGAGTCATAAACCCTTCAAGAGTTCGCTGCCAAAAACTCTCAGCAATAGATGGGTTTTGCTCCTGTAACCAAACAATATAATCTTGATAGGGACGCGGTGAAGGAAGATGATAACTTTTCCCTTGAATACCTGCCTCATAAAACCCTAAAACTTCTTGATAAATAATAGGCATACTCCAACCATCCAGAATAATATGATGATGATTGCAGAGGAATTTATAAGTTTGGTCCGATAGTTGAATCATCAAGCAGCGCATCAAAGGAGCAACTTTGAATTCAAACCCTTGTTGACGCTCTGTTTGTAACAATAAATCTAAACGCTGTTGTTGTTCTGTGGGGGAAAGATTGCGCCAATCCTGATAATCCCAAGGCAAATCAACCTTTTTTCGCACAATTTGCAGAGGTTTTTCCCGTTTTTCCCAAAGAAATAGAGTCCTTAATACCGAGTGACGCTCTACAACTTTTTCCCACGCTTGCCTAAAAACTGCAAGGTTAATTTCTCCCTCCAGAGTAATTAGAGTTTGACTACAATAAATCCCTGAATCAGGAGTATAAAGACTATGAAAGAGCATCCCTTCCTGCATGGGGGAAAGAGGATAAATAGACTCCACATTTTTGGCGGGTTGATTTTTTGTGTCTGCCATGAAAGATTCTCCTTATTAGTCAATTTCTGCCAGAATATCGTCTAATTCCTGTTGATTCAAGTGCGCTACTGGAAAATCTGAGGGAGTGTAACCCCCAGCATCAGGAGATAAACAATGCTCAATCAATTTCAGCAAAGCTTCTTTATAGCTGCGCCCTAAATATTCTACCGTCGAACGTTCATAGATGAGATCGCTATAAGTCCAGTTTACTTGTAACTGTCCCTCGATAACTCTGGCCGTAATCTCTAATAAATGACTACGATGTCCCTTAAGACTGTGATTAGGCCCCTTAGACTCATCCGCTAATTTCCAATCCCCTTTTTGCAATTGTCCTTGCTCAAATTGACCTAAATAATTAAACAAAACTTCTCTGGCAGGAATTTCAGCTAATTGAGACTTAATATCAGCATCATCACTCAAATATCGCGAAATTCCATAGCCAATTCCCCTGTGAGGAATAGCTCGTAACTGTTCTTTAATAGATTTGAGCCGCTCACCGGGGTGATTTTCGGGGGGGAGTCGCAAAATAACCGGAAAAAGACTGGTAAACCAACCTACCGTCCTCGATAAGTCAACCTCACTGAACAAATCTTCTCGTCCGTGTCCTTCTAAATCAAGAGATATGGTCAAATTTTCTGTCCATTCTGTCAAAGTTTCTGCTAAAGCGGTTAACAAAACCTCATTAATTTGAGTGTTATAGGCAGCGGGGACTTTTTGCAAGAGGGTGCGGGTTTGTTCTTCATCTAGAGTCACCGTGACATCATTTGCCGTTGCTACTGTATTGTATTGTTTTCCAGCCTCGTTATCTACAGGTAAATTTCTCGCCTCTAACCAAGGTTGAGTTAACCAATAGTCTAATGGCTCTTTCGCTTTTTCCCCTTGTCCATAATCCCTCAAGAGAAGCGCCCAATCCTGAAAGGCTATGGTTTTTGGTGGAAGTTCTACATTCTCCCCCCTTTCTAGCTGTTGATAAGTCATCAATAAATCTTCTAACAAAATTCGCCAAGATACACCATCAACCCCCAAGTGATGAATAATAATCAGTAACCGACTGGGTTGATAGGGCGCCAATTCAAATAGTACCGCCTTGATTAATAGTCCAGTAGAGAGGTTTAAACTTGCCTGTTGAGTTGTTGCCATTGCTAAGAGAGTTTCCCTTTGCTGAGATTGAGGAATAGAAGACAAATCAATCACTTCAAAAGGTACTTCCTCCGGCATTCCTTCATTGACTTGTTGCCATTGTCCTTCCTTCACAGTAAACCGTAACCGCAAAGCGTCATGATGTTCAATTAATTTTCTCAGAGATTGAGCTAACAAATCAGCTTTCAGGTGACGGGGAACTTCTAAGAGGACAGACTGATTAAAGTGGTGCATTTCAGCGCGATTTTGCTCAAAAAACCACAGTTGAATGGGAGTGAGAGGCACAATACCCGTCACTAAACCCTGTTTAGCTAATTCGGCTGTGGAATAATCGGCAACTGTAGCTAGTTCAGCAAGAGTAGGATATTCAAATATCTGTTTAGGGGTAATCTTCAACCCGGCTTGACGAGCGCGAGCGACAACCTGAATACTGAGAATAGAATCGCCCCCAACTTCAAAAAAGCGGTCATAACGACTTACTTGTTTAATGCTGAGAACATCTTGCCAAATACTAGCCAAAATCTTTTCTTTCTGAGTATGCGGAGGGACAAAATCCTGCTCAGATGTCCAAGGTATCTCAGGGAGGGGTAAACTGGAACGGTCAATTTTTCCATTGGGAGTCAGAGGGAGAGTTTCTAAGGAGACAAAAAGAGCCGGAATCATATACTCTGGCAATTTCTGTCCCAAGAAACGACGCAAATCCTCAGTATTTATCGGGCTATTTTCTCCTACTAGATAAGCGACTAACCTCTTATTCCGATAGGAGTCTTCCCAAACCTTCACCACCTTTTGCTTAACTTGGGGATAAGTCCCTAGAGTTGCCTCAATTTCTCCTAATTCAATGCGGAAACCCCGCAATTTTACCTGATTATCACCCCGCCCCAAAAAATCAATATTTCCATCGGGTAAATATCGGGCTAAATCTCCTGTTTTATAGAGTTTGGCATTAGGTTCATTACTAAACGGATTGGAGATAAATTTCTCGGCGGTTAATTCAGGTTGATTCAGATAACATCGAGCTAACCCTTTACCCCCGATATATAAATCACCAATAGTTCCTAGAGGAACCGGTTGCTTAAAAGAGTCCAGAATATAAACTTGAGTATTGGCAATAGGCCGGCCGATACTCGGTTGTCCATGGTGTCCTTTAGGCACTAAGCTAAAAGTGGAATAAGTGGTATCTTCTGAAGGACCGTAGAGATTATAAACATTCTTAATGTTTTCCTGCTGGTAAAGCTTCTGTACCAATTGATTAGACAAAGCTTCTCCGGCGAGGTTTACCGTTTGCACAGTCTCAGGTATTGCCTCAATTTCCAGCAGTTGAGCGATCGCTGTAGGTACGGTATTAATTAATGTTACCTCTTTGGCTGCACTTAAACTAGGCAAATCTAGAACATTCTGGGCCAGAATAATCTTACCCCCCACAGCCAAGGGCAAAAATAGTTCAAATACTGACAAATCAAAACAAATAGAAGTAGCTCCCAAAACCCCCGCTAATTCCTCACTGCTAAAGACTTCCTTGGACCAATTCAGTAAGGTTGTGGTGCTGTGATGCTCAATGACAACCCCTTTTGGTTTCCCCGTTGAACCGGAGGTATAAATCACATAAGCGGTATTACTGGAACTTACGGGTAAAGAGAGGTTTTCGGGACTTTCTAGGGCTATATTTCTGGCTTCTGCCTCTAATATCACCAGATTCCCTGGATAATTCCCTAATTTCTCTACTAATTTTGCTTGTGTTAGCAACAAGGAAACTTGAGCATCTTCTAAGATAACATTGAGGCGTTCAGTTGGATAAGCTGGATCTAAAGGTACATAAGCTCCCCCTGCTTTGAGAATGGCTAATAACCCTATAACCATCTCAGGGGTCCGTTCTAGGCAAATTCCCACCAAAGACTCCGGTTTTAACCCTTTTTTGCCTAAATAATGCCCTAATTGATTCGCTTTTTCGTTTAATTGACGGTAGGTTAATTGTTCATTTTCTGTAATAATAGCGATCGCATC
Organism: Microcystis sp. CS-574; assembly: GCF_028329095.1. Lineage (NCBI taxonomy): Bacteria > Bacillati > Cyanobacteriota > Cyanophyceae > Chroococcales > Microcystaceae > Microcystis > Microcystis sp. CS-574. Next base: position 41,865 of record NZ_JAQMSY010000064.1, on the reverse strand, counting down.
AGGACTGCGCTTAACTTGCTCCTCAAACAATTGATGAATACACCCATCCGGATAGTGAACCTCAGTATCATTCCATTCTTTCAATAATTGATGTTGTTCTTGCTCAGAAAGTAAACAACAAGTTTCATAACGTTCTAACCCTTCCGTTGCCATAGCGATGAGAGTTTTCTCGTAGTATCCTCCGATTAACTCCATCTGCTTTTCCCCTAGATAATTCCCATCATATTTAAGGGTAAGTTCTATTTGAGATGAAAGGGGATGAAGACTAAAATTAGCTAACAATGTAAAATTAGTTTGATTAAAAAACTTCCCTCCTAAGACCTCTAAATCTTTCACCCCGATGATACCTTGATAAACATGGAAATGAATAAAATTAAAAGCCGTATCAAACAAAGGTTGACCTGATTTTTGTAACTCAGCGAGGGGATATCTTCGCCAAGATAAGCATTCTCTTTCAACATCAAAAGCTTGCTTAACTAAATCGCTCCAAGAACCTCCAGATAACTCTAAACGTAGGGGCAAAGTATTCAAAAATAAACCTAATATCTTTTCCCCATCGGCTGCTTCTAACCGTCCATTAGAGACTAAACCCGTAACAATATCCCTCTGATTATTCAGTAAACTTAATACCCGAAAATGAGCCGCCAATAAAACACTTTTTAGGGGTACTCCCACTTGTTTACCGAGTTGTTTTAATCCCTGAGATACCTGACTAGATATAGAAACTAACCAATCCCAATCTTGATTAACTTGATTAGATTTCGACCACTGAGGAAGTTTAGTCAGCGTCACATCTCTGAGTTTTTCTTGCCAATAATTCTGGCATTCTGGCGATTGGACAGTTTTCTTTTCTAAGGCAACAAAATCCCTAAAACTGAGAGCGGGAGTTAGAGAGAGAGGGAGAACTTTTTTGTCGAGAAGATAGAGATACTGTTGTAACAATTCTGTGAGCAACGAAGCCACACTCCAACCATCTAAAATAGAGTGATGAAAACTGAAAGTTAGGTTAAAGTTATCCTGACTGCGGCGATGGAGATGAAAGCGAAATAAAGGAGGACTATTCCAGTCAAAAGTGCGGATTTTTTCCCGCTCAATCCAATCATCAATAGCCGTATCTTGTTCAGAAGGAGATAAATGGGTTAGGTCATCTAATCCTAAAGGAACATCGATTTGTCGATGAACTAATTGTAGGGGTTCCTGATATTCAAAGAGTGCGAAACTGGTTCGTAATACTGGATGCCGCTGGACAATCTCCTGAATAGCACTATGTAAAGCTGGAAAACTAAAATCAGCACGAATATGATAGGTAAACACATCATGGTACACCGATAGATTCCCCTGATATTCACTATGAAATATCATCCCCAATTGTAGAGCAGTTAGAGGATAAGCATCCTCCACTTCCTCCAGTAAATTGAGGCGAACTTCTTGAGAAATTAAACTAAAAACTTCCGTTTTTTCAGTCCCTAAAGTATCAATTTCATAGCTAACGCAATTGGCCAATTCTTGAATGGTTTGATGTTGCAATAATTGGGGTAAGGAAAAATGAAAACCCATTTGTCGCGCCTTAGCGATCACTTGTATTCCCCGAATCGAATCCCCCCCAAGTTCAAAAAAATTATCGTGAATACCAACCTCTTCGATGCCCAAAACTTCAGCCCAAATCAGTGCTAAAATTTCCTCAAGAGGGGTACAAGGTGCGACAAAATTCTCCGAATTCCTTAAACTGTTATAGCTTGGAGAGGGTAGGGCGCGACGGTCAATTTTTCCACTATTTGTCAGAGGAATAGCATCCAATTGCACAAAGGCATGAGGTATCATGTATTCTGGGAGTTGCTTTTGCAGATAACTCCGCAGTTGGGGAATCAGTTTACTGTTTAACTTAGACCTTAAAGGGTGATTTGCATAAAGTTGCCATTCAGGTTTTGCGGTGTGGGTGGGGGTAAAAGCGATGTAATTTCTCTGGGAATTTTCCAGCGGGGCAAAAATCACATCGTAACGGTCCGGAGTATCCGACCAAGTTACCCAAACCGAAAGGGATAAATCCTCAGCTAAAGCCGAAAAATCTTCGGGTTCTACGGCATTTTCTGGGATAATTTCCGATTTAATAGCTTGAAATTCCTCGGTCGTCCCCAAGTCTTGAGAATTTCTGAACAATTCCACACTTTTTAAAGGTCGAAACAAGCGAGAATTAGGGACACCTATCACCCTTAACCCCTCAGATGTCCCCAGTTGATTTCTTACCTCAGATAAAGTCAGCTGCTGTTCAGTCCAGTTTAATTCTGGAAAGTCGGTGCTAAAATCCAGAATCGTTTCAATCCGCAGAACAACATTATAACGGAATTGAGTTAATTCGTTGTGGTGTTGACCTTTCTCTAGATGAATCTCGACTTCAGTAATCTGAGGAAAATAGGACTGAATTGCTCTAAAAAAATCTGGGTCAATAAATAACTCATTTTCTTGCTCAATTTTTCTCTGTACACGCTGTTTAAAATCCTTAATCGCATCCTCAGGGTTAGCCTTATAAAGTTCTACATCAGCGTGAAAAGCTTCCATGAGTTGCAAGTTTCGCACATCTCCAAGGAAAATACACCCCCCCGGAGTTAGTACCTTGATAGCTCCCTCTAAAACCCGCAATAAGTAATCTATATGGGGGAAATACTGCACAACCGAGTTAAGGATAATTGTATCGAATCCTTCTGACTCCAAACCCTCAAAATTATCGGCTGTGCTATGCAATAGCCTGACTTGCTCTAGCTGAGGCCCTTCTTGATTAATTCGCTGAATATGGTCTAAGGCTACTGATGAAATATTGGTTCCCCAATAACACTGGCAATGGGGAGCAACTTGGAATAATATTAACCCGGTTCCACAACCTATTTCCAGAACTTTTTTAGGTTGTTGAGCCAGAATAACCTTAACTTTATCATCTAGCCATTCTCGCATCTGAGCAACCGGGATAGGTTCCCCCGTGTAACTACTATTCCAGCCAACAATATTAAATATCCCTTGAGAATCTGCCGATGTTTGGCTGTAAATTTGGTTATAGAGGCTTTGCCATTGCTCGATTTGCTCATCGAATAATTGCCCTTTTTCTGAAGTCGCCAAGAGTTCCCCCTCTTGAGACTGACCCACAACATAAGCAATTAGTGTTTTACTCCCTGTTTCTGTCTCCGATGCAATGACTACCGCTTGCTCAACTGCTGGATGTTCACTGAGTATAGTTTCAATTTCCCCAAGCTCAATCCGGAAACCTCGAATCTTAACTTGATGGTCAATACGCCCCAAAAATTCAATATTTCCATCGGGTAAATACCGGGCTAAATCTCCCGTTTTATATAATTTTGCCCTAATTTCTCCCCCTATTTCTCCTTCGACCTTAGCAAAAGGATTAGGGATAAATTTCTCGGCCGTCAATTCGGGACGATTGAGGTATCCACGAGCTAAACCTATGCCACCAATATGTAATTCTCCCACAATCCCTATAGGAACTGGTTGTAAATCCGGATTAAGAATATAAATCTGAGTATTGGCAATTGGTTGACCAATACTCACTATGGCTTTTTGATTCTCCGGCAAACAGGGCCAGTAAGTCACATCAATCGCCGCCTCAGTCGGACCGTAGAGGTTGTGAAGTTCACAGTCAAAATGCTCAAAAAAGCGTTGTGTTAAGTCTAATGACAAAGCTTCCCCACTACAGAAAACCCGCTTGAGAGAACTACATTCTTTTAGCTCTGGTTCTTGCAGAAACACTCGCAACATTGAGGGGACAAAATGAAGGGTAGTGATTTGCTGCTTTTGGATCAATTGTATTAAATAGGTACTATCTTTATGACCTTCTGGTTTAGCTACCACTAGGGTTGCACCGGCTAATAAGGGCCAAAAGAATTCCCAGACTGAAACATCAAAACTAAAAGGGGTTTTTTGTAAAATGCCATCACTCTTAGTTAACTGATAAGTATCCTGCATCCACAACAAACGATTCCTAATCCCCTTATGATTATTCATCACGCCTTTAGGCTTACCTGTGGATCCCGAAGTATAAATAACATAGGCTAAATTTTCCCCCGTTACACCACTGTCACAATTGTTCTGACTTTCTTGAGAAATTGCTGACCAATCTGTATCCAAAGCAACAACAATTCCTCGGTATTCATCCAACAATCCCCGCAGCGATTCCGCAGTAATGATCACTTTTACCCCAGTATCTTCTAATAGATAACTTAGGCGTTCTTGAGGATAATTAGGGTCTAAGGGAACGTAAGCTCCTCCAGCCTTCAAAACAGCTAATAATCCTACTACCATTTCTAAAGAACGCTCTAGATAAATTCCTACTAATTCCTCTGGTTTTACTCCTAATTTTTGTAGGTAATGACCAAGTTGATTGGCTTTTTCATTTAATTCTTGATAAGTTAATTCTTGATTTTCAAAAATGACCGCCCCTCTCTCAGGGTAAAGTTTGGCTTGTTCTTCAAATAGCTGATGAATCCATTGCTTTTCAGGATATTCAATGGCCGTATCATTCCAATCTCTCAGTAATTGTTCTCGTTCTTTTGTCGTTAATATATCAATTTCTGACAAATCTATATCGGGATTACTCGTCACTGTTTCTAAGATTTTCTGGTAATGTCCTAGCATTCTCTTGACAAAATCTCTGGGAAATTTATCTTGAATAAAAGTGACAGAAATACCACTATCATCCGCTGCTATGGCAAAAACTAATTGAAACCGATTTAACGAAGAAATGTCCACACACAGTCCTTCTTTAATCACAGCAACGTCAAAAATGTTCTCTAGATTTCCTCCTCTTGCTGCCAAGGTTTTGACCAAACTATCCAGAGTATAGTTTTGATGGCGATATCCTTCTTGTAAATCTTTACGAATGATTCTTAGTAAGTCTTTAAATGAACTAAAATTCTGTTGATTGAATCGGCAGAATATCAGGCTATCTAATTTTTCTGTATTCAAAGCTGCTGTAGCCGTGGCAAACTCGACTTGAGCAGTATATTTAAACATTAAAACCTGGACAACAGCCAGATGAAATGCTAATTTATTAACGGAATTATTTGCCGTTAAACTGTTGATTTTTTCCTGTAAATCTGTAGAGATAACTTCAATAACGCTATCTTGCTCCCCGGTTTTATTCTGACTTACATTACCAAATAGAGTAGTTACTGGATCTATTTCTTGAAGTTGCCGAATTTGGTAATCTATTGAAACCAGATGTGCTTCCATTGCTGTTCTAACTTTTTCCCTAAATAGTGGTTGATGGCGGTATTCAGAGTCATGGGGTACAATGCTTTTTTCCCAGTTCCCTTAAAGCGATAATTCCTGTCTCTGACGAGTGGGATTATTGCTATTTGAACTACAGGAAACCCGACTACGGCTAAGGTCAGGGTTTCTGTCGCTTCTCCAAAATTGTTCTGAGCCTCGACATTGTAGCATACTAACCGACATTCTGCACATCTCCATATACTTTTACAAATTTTTACATTCCCTGGGATGTTTTGACAAAAAATCTTCACTGTAGAAACCACTGAACCCAATAAATTAGGGTTCTTCGTTACTTGGTATGGTTCGATAGGGGAGCATAAATCGACTAAATCCTTATCTGGCAAAAGACTTAATTGATTAGTTCGCTCTAGAGCAAAAACAATTGACAAAAATCGCTAAATGCCTTTCTATATAAGGGTTACATCCCTTATAACCCCCGTCCATTGCATAACACAAACCGAAGAGCCTAAATTAGTAAAAATTATTAATTGAATATTAAGAAGTGCAGAAAGTGTGACATTTAAAGATATGATTGCGCGAAACCAGCAGAGCAGAGCTTAGGATGCCACACCCCATAAACGTTTATTGCAGATGTCTATTGACAATTACTACCTTGATCAGGTACGATTAGCTGTCTGGTCGTAATAGCTGAAGGGGTGACAACGAGGTTGAAGTTTGAGTGAGGTGGGGGAAAAATTTCCTCACTGTGAGCCATCAAATTAATCGACTTACTCGGCAAAAACCAAATTCCCTCGTTATCTTTTGGCGAAAGTCTCAAGCTTTTTCCCTAAACCCGACACTCTACACCCTGTTTCACTTTCCATCTGCTTGTCACCCCGTCAGTCGCAATAATTATTCTTTTCCAAGTCGATTCTAACACTATGGACTTTCAAGATAAAAAGAACTTATCCGAAAACGACCAATCAATCCAAACTAGAGTTTTTAAAGCTCTTAGTGAAGCTAAAGAAAAATTAAAAGCTTTCGAGTCTCAACAAAGGGAACCCTTAGCTATCGTGGGTTTAGGTTGTCGTTTCGGTCATAATATTGCGACACCTGAGTCTTTCTGGTCTTTCCTGAAAGCGGGTAAAAATCACCTCAGAGAAATACCTAAGGAGCGCTGGAACCAGCAGGATTTTTATGATTCAGATCGGAATAAAGTGGGTAAAATCTATGTTTCTCAGGGGGGGTTTCTCGATGATGTCTCCCAGTTTGATGCCCATTTTTTCGGAATTGCTCCCAAGGAAGCCGTCGCTATGGATCCTCAGCAAAGATTGCTTTTAGAGGTAGCCTATGAAGCTTTGGAAAATGCAGGAATGGCAACAACGACGGCTAGAAGGGGAAAAACAGGGGTTTTTATCGGGATTACTAACAATGACTATGCCCGTATTCTTACCTCAAATGAGGACTATAATGCCATCGGAGCCTATCATATTTCGGGCAATCATACTAACGCGGCAGCTGGGCGTATTTCTTACCTTTTAAATCTTAATGGTCCGAGTTTGGCAGTAGATACCGCTTGCTCTTCCTCCTTAGTCGCTGTTCATCTCGCTTGCCGTTCCTTACGTTCCCAAGAATGCAGACAAGCTTTAGTCGGAGGAGTGAACTTAGTTTTAACTCCAGAAGTGGTCATCGCCTTGTGCCGCAATCAGATGTTGGCCCCAGATGGCCAATGCAAAACCTTTGACGAAAGTGCCGATGGGTTTGGAATCGGGGAAGGTTGCGGAGTCATCGTCTTAAAAAGACTCAGTGACGCTCTTGAAGATGGTGATCACATTTGGTCCGTGATTCGAGGGACTGCAGTCAACAACGATGGAGCTAGTGGCGGCTTTACCGTTCCTAATGGGCCCGTACAGAGAGAATTAATCAGAGAAGCTCTAGCTGACGCTCGTTTAGATGCCGAGGCTATCGATTATGTTGAAGCTCACGGTACAGGAACATCTTTGGGAGATCCCATCGAAATTAAAGCCATAGCCGAGGCATTATGCGTCAATCGTCGCAAATCTAACCCTTTATTAGTCGGTTCTCTCAAAACTAATTTAGGTCATCTGGCGGCGGCGGCGGGAATTTCAGGATTAATTAAAACCGCACTATCGCTGCACTACCGTGAAATTCCGGCTCATCTAAACCTTAAAAAACCCAATCCTCATATTAATTGGGATGCCTTGCCGATTAGTATCGTTACGCAAAATTGTCCTTGGAATGTTAATAATGGTAAGCTCAAAGCGGCTGGAGTCAGTTCTTTTGGAGCATCAGGAACCAACGCTCATGTTATTTTAAGCGAACCACCTCAACCGCAACCCCAAAACCCAAAAATATCACCCATTCTCGTTACTTTCTCGGCTAAAGAACCCGAACGTTTACGTCTTTTTACGACTCAATTTGTCGATGAGCTTGAGCAGAAAACAGATCTCAACGTCAAGGACATTGCTCTATCTTTAAATACTGGTCGTTTTCCCCATAAACATCGTCTCGCTCTTTTAGTTTCTAATCAAGAGAATCTGCGTCAAGGAATTCAGGCTTTTCTCAATAGCAATGGGGATGAAAAGCAATTTCAAAATATTCAAAATAATAGCTTCGACATCATTTATGGAGAAGCGCAAAGCCATCCTAAAGTTGCTTTTCTCTGCAATTACGAGGAAGAAATTAGTCCAGGAATCATTGAAAACCTGCTTAATAATGAGCCAGTATTTCATGAGGCTTTTAGGCAGTGCGAGCATCTGTTTAAAAAATATTTAGAATTTTCTCTTCAGGAATTATTGTCATCTAAAAAAGCCTTAGAGCCTCAGATTTCTTTGTCTGTACAACCGCTATTATTTGCCTATCAGTATGCTCTTTGTGAACTCTGGAAATCGTGGGGAATTTCTCCTTCTGCAATTTTAGGTTCTGGATTAGGGGAATATCTCGCCGCTCAACAAGCGGGCGTCTTTTCCCTTGAAGATACCGTCAAGCTGGTGGCGAAACGCACCAGAATTAGCCCACAAAACCCCAACTCAGAAGACTTTTTATCCTTGCTCAAAAGCACCCCAGAAGTCGATTCTAACTCCCCCGATATTACCCTAATTTATCAGGGTGAAGTTGTGAAAAAATCTCTCAGAAATTTGGTGAATAGAGGGGAAAAGATTAGGCAGAAATCCGACGAAATCGCCCAAGGAATTTCTACTCTGCATCAAATGGGATATCAAATCTTCCTAGAAATGGGAATCGGTGCCAATCTCATTAATATAGGTCGTCAAAAGTTAAGGGTAAATTCAATTCTATGGTTATCTAGTTTAGGGAAAGATTGTCACAGTGACCAGCATGAGCAAAGGGTTCTAGGTCAACTCTATGTGAGAGGATTTAATATTAACTGGGAAGCCTTCCATCGCTCACATCCAGGGCAAAAAATTAGTTTACCTAATTCGCCTTTTATCCGCAAACGCTACTGGATAAATTCTGGCAATAAATCAGAGTCTTCTAGCTATAAAAACCCTAATTATTACTCTGGACATCCCTTACTAGGCGATCATTTTCCTTCTCCCTTAGCTCTCCGTCAATATCGAGGGAGCATTAGTCAACATAAACCTGCATTTTTAGGAGAACATCAGGTTTTTGATCAGGCCATATTGCCAGCATCTGCCTTGATAGAAATGGCTTTAGCTGCCGGGGAGAATCAAAGAGTTATTTTAGAAAATGTTGAATTTAAGAAGGCATTAATTTTAAAAGATATGGAAGACGCATTACAGTTAATCATTGAGCAAAAAAGCTTTAAAATTTACCATGAACTTGAGCCAAATTGGGAAATATTAGTTACTGGAAAAATTGAGGAATTGAAATCAACTAATTTAACCCATTGTCATCTAGAAGAAATCGCCAAAAATTGTCCTGAAGAAGTCGATATCAACTCCTTTTATGAAACTTATCAAAAATCAGGGATAAATTACGGGAGTAACTTTCGGCTCATTCATCAACTGAAGCGCGGAGAAAATACAGCTTTTGCTCAAATCAAATTAACCGATAGATTAGAGCGGGAAAAATATCATTTTCATCCTGCTATGTTGGATGCTTGTTTTCAAGGTATTGCTGCCATTTTATTTAAAGAAGAATCCTCAGTAACTTATGTTCCTGTTCGTCTTGGTAAATTGGCATTTTTCTACCCTCCTGATGAGCAGGTAATCAGCGCGGTTCGACTGAAAAACTCCTCCCCTAACCCTAACATTATCATCGCTGATATTGATATCTATTCCCCCCAAGGTCAACCCTTAGCATCCCTCACCAACTTAGAACTAAAAGCCGTTCAATCCCAAGAGATTATCCCCCAAGAAATCCCCCCTCAAATCTATCTAGAAGAATGGATACCTTGCGAGGAATTATTAGGGAATGGCAGAGACACTTTAGTAGCTCCCCAGGTGATTAAAAATCAAATTCACCCCGCACAGTTAGAACAACAACTAGGGGAAAAATTGGCGCAATATGAGCGCTTAATGGAAGCTTTGGAAAAGTTAAGCGTTGTCTATATCTGGGAAGCCTTAACAAAACTTAATGGACAGCCAAAATTAGATCAAACTTATTCCGAAGCACAGATAGCAAATCAAGGTCAAATTGTCGATTTTTACCGACCTTTATTATCTCGATGTTTAAGCATTTTAGCTGAAGAAAAAATCGTTAATCAGACAAAAGATGGCTGGTTATTCCTCAAAAAATTAGAAGCACCTTCATCCCAATCACAAATTAAAATTCTCCGCCAAGAATTTGCCGATTATCCAGCAGAAATTAGTCTAATGGAGCGTTGTGGCTCTGCTTTAGCCGAAGTCATGAGTCGTCAAGTTGATCCATTAGAATTACTCTTTCCTCAAGGGGATTTAGAAGCGATCGCGTCAATTTATTCGGAAGCAGCCGGAGCTAAATTGATGAATCAGTTAGTCGCCACCACAATCAGCCGTGCTATTGAGAATTTACCCCCCCATTATACCCTAAGAATTCTCGAAATTGGAGGAGGCACAGGAGCCGCTACTACTGGCCTTTTACCTCACTTACCCAAAGAACATATCGAATATGTATTTACCGATATTTCCTCTAGTTTCTTAACAAGAGCCAAGGAAAATTTTAGAAACTATCCCTTTATTAAATATCAAACTCTAGACATTGAAAAAAATCCCTTTACTCAAGATTTTCTCCCTGGCAGTTTTGACATAATCATTGCCGCTAATGTTCTTCATGCCACAGCCAACCTTCAAAAAACCCTTGAAAATGTGCGCTCTCTCATCGCTCCCAAAGGACTACTAATCCTCTTAGAAAGTACAGGGGCAAGACGTTGGGTAGATTTAACCTTTGGCTTGACAGAAGGATGGTGGTTATGTAGTCAAGATCTGCGGCGGAATGGTTATCCGTTAATCAGCACAAAAGATTGGCAAAATTTACTGATTGAGAATCAATTTGAAGACATTAATATTATCGAACCAAGCCAAGTAAAAACCCGAAATTTATTAAACCAAAGTGTCATTATTGGTAGAAGCAGTGAGCAATTACCTTCTCTGCCAGCAAAATCCTACTCTCATCAAATAATCTGGGCAGATAGTCAAGGAATTGCTAACGGTTTAATCCCTCTATTCCAACAGAGAGGAATAAGTTGTTCTTGCGTCTTTACCCAAGATATTAACCCAGAGATTGCTGAAGATTACCTATCAATATTGAGAAACCCGATAACTTCAGAAACTCGTCAAATACTGTACTTCTGGGGCTTAGAAAAAATCCCTGGAGAAATTGATCAACAAGTCGAGATTCATTGTCAACGATTTCTCTTTTTCTTACAAGCATTATTGCAGCAAGAAAATCCACCGACTCTGATTTTAGTGACTCAAGGAGCAGTACCAGCAAAAGCCATTAAAACCCTGATCTCTCCCTCTCAAGCATCCTTATTAGGAATAGCCTTCAGCCTAGCTTTAGAACATCCTGAACTTAATTTTAGGGCGATTGACCTAGATCCAGATGAAGTAAACGCAGCCGATAAACTGCTGCAAGAAATCTACAGTAATCCCCAAGAAAACCGGATTGCTTTGCGGGGGGAACAGCGTTTTTATCCTCGTTTGGTGCAGAGAAAACTTGAAGATGGAAAGATCAATTTTAGTCCTGATGCCTATTATTTAATCACAGGAGGCACAGGGGGGTTAGGATTAGCAACAACCCGATGGATGATTGAAAAAGGGGCGCGGAATCTAGTTTTGTGTAGCCGTCGAGGGGCAGAAGGAATTAGCCCTGAAATATTAGCCAATTTCTCCTCTAGTGGGGCAAAAGTTACCCTCAAAAAACTTGATATTACCGATGCTGAAAAACTGCACGCCGTCCTAGACGAATGCCGTTCTAAATATCCTATACAGGGTATTTTTCACATTGCCGGAACCTTAGACGATACAACCTTATTAAGACTAACACCAGAGAGATTTAACTATGTTTTAGCTCCTAAAGTTAAAGGAACTTGGTTGCTTCATCAACTCACCCTAAATGACCCATTAGAATTCTTTATCTGTTATGCTTCTGCTGTATCTTTAATTGGCTCGGCAGGACAAGCTAATGCTGCGGCAGCTAATGCCTTTGAAGACGCTTTTATCTATTATCGTCAGGCGCATCATTTACCCGGAACGGTCATAAATTGGGGTCCTTGGAGTGAAATAGGTGCAGCAGTAGATCGCAATGTTTTGGAGAGATTAGCCGCTAAAGGATATGGGGCTATGAAACCCGATTTAGCCCTTAATGCTCTGGAAAAAATTCTTCTAAATCAGATTATCCGCGCTGGTGTAATTAAGATTGACTGGCAACAATTTCCTTATATTCATCAAAGCTTTTATAAAAACTTTCTGCCTCAAGGAAAAACCCAAGCTGCCCCCTCATCTGAGTTTTTAAAACAATGGCAAAATTTAACCTTAAAAGAGCGTCCTAATTGGCTAACTAATCATATTATCATGCGTGTTTCTACTGTTTTAGGACGCTCAAATGATGAAACTTTTTCCCCTCAACAGGGCTTTTTTGATTTGGGGATGGACTCTCTCACTTCTACAGAGTTACGAAATCTGTTACAAACTGACTTTAATTGTTCTCTCCCTTCGACAATTACTTTTCGTTTTCCGAATGTTGAAGCCTTAGCTAATTATTTACAGCAAGAAGTTCTAGATAATTGTCAACCAGTATTGACCCCTCAAATAAAAGCAGAAATTTCTCAAAAACAGCCAGAAAAATCCTCTGTAGAAAAATCACAACTCGATGATGATCCTATTGTTATTGTCGGCATGGCTTGTCGATTTCCAGGCGGTGCTAAGAATTTACAATCTTTCTGGGAACTTTTGGAACAGGGAAAAGATGCCATAACAGAAATTCCTCAAGATCGCTGGGATCAGGAAACATGGTATGATCCTAATCCCGATGTCCCCGGCAAAATATACGCTCCTTACGGTGCATTTCTAGAACAAATTGAGGAATTTGATGGAGAATTTTTTGGCATTATTCCTAGAGAATCTGTCGCTATGGATCCTCAGCAGCGTTTACTCTTGGAAACCACCTGGCAAGCTTTAGAATCTGCTGGACAAAATCCCCAAAAATTACGCAACAGTCAGACGGGAGTTTTTATCGGTTGCATGACTCAAGATTATGCCCAATTAAGTTATTCTCCTCAAGCCATTAATGCTTATACTGGTTCAGGAACTTCTGTTAGTATGGCGGCGGGTCGTCTTTCTTATGTCCTGGGTTTACAGGGTCCATCAATGACTATTGACACCGCTTGTTCCTCCTCATTAGTAGCGATTCATTTAGCTTATAATGCCTTACTTAATGGTGAGTGCGATCTGGCTTTAGCTGGAGGGGTTAATATTATTTTAACTCCCATTATTTCTTTAATCGAAAGTCGCGCCCATATGCTTGCCCCTGATGGACATTGCAAAACCTTTGATGAGAGCGCAAATGGCATGGTGCGAGGAGAAGGCTGTGGAATAGTTGTTCTGAAAAGATTGAGCCAAGCAGTTAAGAATGGAGACCAAATTTTGGCGAAAATTTATGGCACAGCCGTCAATCATGATGGTCCAAGTAGTGGGCTAACTGTTCCTAATGGTCAAGCTCAAGAAAAATTATTACATCAAGCCCTTAAACGCGCTAATCTCAAGCCTGAACAAATCGATTATATCGAAGCTCACGGCACTGGAACAGCCCTTGGTGATCCGATTGAATTAGAAAGTATGTCCGCCGTTTTTGGTCAACGCTCCCCTAATCGGCCCTTAATTATTGGTTCAGTAAAAACGAATTTAGGCCATTTAGAAGGTGCTGCTGGAATTGCCGGATTAATTAAAACCGTTCTAGCGTTACAACACCATAAAATACCTCCTCATCTTCACTTTAAAAATCCTAATCCCCGCTTTGATTGGAGTTCTCATATTTTTGAAGTTCCTGTACAAGGAAAACCTTGGAATATCAGCGAACGTCCAAGGATTGCTGGAGTAAGTTCTTTTGGATTTAGTGGAACGAATGCTCATATCATTGTTGGGGAAATTGATGCTGATTTGCCTCAAGCTTCGGAGAATAATTTTTATCTATTACCCCTTTCGGCTCGTTCTGAACAATCCCTGCAAGAGTTAGCGAGAAGCTATCAAGATATTTTGACTGAGTCTATCAATTTAGCTGATGTTTGTTTTACCACCAGTACAGGGCGGGGGATTTTTCCGCAACGAATCTGTATTTTAGCAGACTCAATAACGACGGCACAACGAGCATTAATTGATTACCAAGATGGTGAAGATTCTGACTCATTAATCCGACCGATTTTATCAGAGACTCCGCCAAAGATAGCTTTCCTCTTTTCTGGACAAGGCTCTCAATATTCTGGCATGGGAGAAACTCTTTATAACCGAGAAGTTGTTTTTAAGGAAACATTAGATCTTTGTGATCAAATTTTAGAACCCCTTTTAGAAAAATCTCTCCTAGATTTAATCTTTCAAGAGCAAAATAGCCAGTTATTAGAGGAAACCCAAATCACTCAGCCGGTGATTTTTTCCCTTGAATATGCACTCGCCAAATTATGGCAATCTTGGGGAATACAACCTTCAGCCCTTTTAGGACATAGTATCGGGGAATATGTGGCGGCTTGTTGGGCAGGAGTCTTTTCTTTAGAAGATGCCTTAAAATTAGTGACTCAACGGGGTAAATTAATGGGAAAATTGCCCCACAATGGCAGTATGTCCGCTATTTATGCTGATTATGAGACGGTAGCAAACGCTCTAACTTCTTATGAAAATCAAGTTAATATTGCTTCAGCCAATGGCTCAATTACTGTCATTTCTGGATTTAAAGAGATTGTTGAGCAACTGGAAAAAGACTTTATTGATCAAGGGTATAAAACTAAACGTTTAGCGGTATCTCATGCTTTTCATTCTCCCTTAATGCAGCCTATTCTTGATGACTTTTCCCAGGTCTTAAAAACAATTTCTTTTCATGAACCTAACTTAACCATTATTAGTAATCTGACGGGGAAAGCTGTAGGTTCAGAAATTACAACTCCGGATTATTGGGTAGCTCATCTGCGTAATACTGTACAGTTTAGTCAAGGATTTAAGTCTTTAATTGATCAGGGTTATCGTTGTTTTCTAGAAGTCGGTTCTAAGCCTGTATTACTGAGTATGGCTCGCCTTATTTCCGCTAACCAAGATCTATTATGGTTGCCTAGTATTGTACCCGGGCAGGATGAACAGGCACAAATGTATAGAAGTTTAGCGACACTTTTTGTTAATGGTTATTCTGTAGAGTGGACTAAAGTATTTAAACAAGGTAAGCGAATTAGTTTACCGACTTATCCCTTTCAAAGAGAACGGTATTGGCTATCTAATTCGGAATTTTCTCTAGGGCAAATCAAGACTCAGTTACATCCTTTCATTAGAGATTTTAAAAAGTTAGCAACGGGAGACATGATCTTTGAAGGTGAGGTGAGTTCTCTTAACCCTAGTTATTTAGAAGAACATAAGGTATTTGAAAACATTGTATTTCCAGCTACCGGTTTTATTGAAGCCATTTTAGCCGCAAGTCAGAAAATATTTAATGGGCATTTTGTCACCCTTGAAAATGTCTCTATTCATCAGGGATTACTCTTATCTCCAACTCCCTCAATAATCCAAATAATTTTTAGACCTAAAAAATCATCTCAACTGATTTATACTTTTGAGATATTTAGCAGTGATTCTGCACAAGAACAATGGCTTCTTCATGTTACAGGTGAAGTCAAACCTAAGGATATACAAAGCTTGGCTGCCTCAGAATTAAACCCAACTAAATTAGAAAGAGAAAACCCTAAAGAATCGATTTCTATTCGTGAATTCTATGAGCTTTATCAGCAAATGGGTATCAGGTATGGGGAGCAGTTTAAAGCGATTCAAGAGTTATATTCTTTCAAAAAAGGCTCTCAAGCTAAAATTAGTATTAACCCTAGTTTAGCGGATCGGCGTTATTATTTTCATCCAGTTCTTTTGGATGCTTGCTTACAGAGTATTGGGGCAGCTTTCCCCGAAATTCATGGTCAAGAATTGCATCTACCTTATGGATTCTCTTCCTTGGAAATATTCCTAAATCCAACTTCGCAAGTTTGGACGGAAGTTCAGGTCATCTCAGATACTAATGGTGAAATGAGAGTAAATGTTAATATTTATGATGAACAAGGACAGCTTTGCGCTCGCTTTACTGACTTAACAGCACGGCGCATAAATCCAGCTATTTTACAGAGTTTATGGCAAGAAAAGTCAAATAATTGCTTTTATAAAGTGGAATGGAAAAAACTTTCTTCCATGCCAACTGTTGCCGTTGATCCTCAAAATTCTTGGTTAGTCTTGGTTCGTCCAGAAACAGACTTAAATTCCCTAATTAATTTATACAAAAAGGCAGGAGAAAAAGTAATTACTGTAGAAATGGGGCAGAATTATCAATGTCATTCTCAAGATTATTTTGTCATCAATGCCGCTCAGAAATCTGATTTTCAGCGTCTCTATCAAGAAGCTTATCCATCTGGAGAATTTCCGACTGGTGTTGTTTTTTATTGGGAATCTTCAGAAGCTGAAGATGTTCTAGATACAGTAGATCAGAGTTCTCATGCCGTCTTAAATTTAGTGCAAACCCTCACTAATAACTGGGAGAAATTACCCCATTTATGGCTGATTACTCGCGGGGCTAATAAGATTATCAATGATACGGCTTTATCTCCTCAACAGTCTCATTTATGGGGATTAGGAGCAGTCATTAATCAAGAGTATCCTAAAATGGGTTGTGTTTGTTTAGATTTACCAATCTATAAAGAAGCTAATGAAGCTGAACTTTTATTCAATGAATTAAAGTGTTTCCCCCATGAATTCCGTTTAGCTTTACGTCAAGGAAACCGCTACGCAGCCAGGTTAGTTTCTGCATCTCTTCCTATCTCAGAAAAACGACAGTTTATTAATCAGTCAGGGGCTTATTTAATCACCGGAGGGGGAGGAAAACTGGGCGGATTAGTGGCTCAATGGTTATCAGAAATGGGAGCAAGTCACTTAGTTTTGTGTAGTCGCCATGTTAAATCTTCAACAGAATTGATAGCTTCATTAGTGGAAAAAGGAACAAAAGTAACCTTGATTGAAGCTGATATTACTTCCCCCACAGATATGAAAAATTTATTCTCTCGTTTTGGGGCAGACTTGCCCGTCTTACGAGGAATAATTCACGCAGCAGCGGTCTTAGAAGATGGGCTTATCAGTAATCAAAGTTGGCAAAAATATCAAAAGGTAATCAGTCCAAAAGTAGCAGGAACTTTATTATTAGATCGTTATACTCGCTCTCTATCTTTGGACTTTTTCGTAAGCTTTTCTTCTGCGGCTGTTATCCTTGGTTCGCCTGGTCAAAGTAATTATGCCGCAGCTAATGCTTTCATGGATGCTCTAATGCAGCAACGGCAAAGTTTAGGATTACCTGGTATTAGTATTAATTGGGGAGCTTGGGAGACGGGCAACCAAATTGATCAACAACGTTTCGCTAATTGGGGTTTGCAGATGATGCCCTCTGAGCAAGCGTTTCAATATCTCAGTCAGGTAATTTTAGGTGATATTACTCAAGGGATGGTTCTCGATATTGATTGGTCGATTTTTAATCAAACTTTCAACATTAGTCAACCCTTCTTTAGCGAGGTATTAACCCTAAACAATCAAAAACAAATAAGTCCAGCAAAACTATTAGAACAATTAAAATCTGTCTCTATAGATGAACGAATAACCGCTTTAGTAGAAGGACTGGAGAAAATATTAAGAGAAGTGACAGGGTTAAATGATAATAAGGTTATTCCTCAACAAACATCATTCTTAGACTTAGGTTTAAACTCTCTAATGGTTATAGAATTTAAAAATCGCTTAGAAAGAGATTTAGGGTGTAAATTGCCATCCTCGATCATTTTCGATTATCCTAATCTTCTCAGCTTAAGTAACTATTTAAGGGAAGAAATTCTAGCCAATCATCTCGATTTTGAGATTAAAATCAATCCAATTCCTGACAATCATAATCCCTACGACAGCCTCAGTGAAGACGAACTAGCAAGATTACTTAATCAAAAATTAACGGAGCTTGATCAATATGGAGGTTAAACTTTAAAAATAATGTTTCAAAAGCCATGAGATGTGGTAGGATAGGTAGATGAACATGAGTAAGCTTAACTCTCTGGGGTTAAATTTGGGTTTATATTTACTGATAGCACAGCATCCTAATTTATGTTTAACGGCGTATAAATTTAGAAATTATAGAGAATAGGGCATGGTTGAGAGTATAGATTACAAAAAATTAATGGCAACGACCTTAAGCAAAATGGAGGTCATGCAGGCTCGTATCAATGAATTAGAAACGAGACAAAGTGAATCTATTGCGGTGGTTGGGATGGCTTGTCGTTTTCCTGGAGGTATTAATTCCCCAGAAAAATATTGGAGTTTTTGTCAAGCCGGGCTTGATGCTATAGTGGAAGTCCCTAAAAGCCGTTGGGATATCTCAAAACTGTATTCTCAAGAACCAACTTTAGGAAAAATGAACACCGCTTATGGGGGATTTCTTCAAGAGAATATCACAGAATTTGATGCTCGTTTCTTTTCGATTTCAGCAAAAGAAGCAGCCTCCATGGATCCTCAACAAAGGTTACTCTTAGAAGTTGCTTGGGAAGCGTTAGAAAACGCCAATTTACCTCTGAAAAATTTAGCAGATAATAAAGTAGGGGTATTTGTGGGGATTACTAGCATTGATCATGCCCTGAAGGTTTACGGCACAAACTATGATCAAATTGACTCTTTTTTTGGCAGTGGCAATGCTCTAAGCGCCGCCGCCGGAAGGCTCTCTTATTTTCTCAATCTTCACGGTCCTTGTCTCTCGATTGATGCAGCCTGTGCATCCTCATTAGTAGCCGTCCATCAGGGGATTCGTAGCTTGAGAAATCGTGAATGTGAACTCGCTTTAGTGGGTGGGGTAAACCTCATTTTAGAACCCGCAATTACGATTAGTCTTTCTCAGTCGGGAATGATGTCCCCCGATGGGCGTTGCAAAACCTTCGATGCCTCTGCTAACGGATATGTGCGAGGGGAAGGCTGTGGGGTTTTAATCTTAAAAACTTTATCAGAAGCCCAGAAAAACGGGGATCACATTCTTGCCCTGTTGCGAGGTTCGGCGGTGAATCATAATGGGGCTGCTGCCGGTTTAACCGTACCCAGTGGACCCGCCCAGCAAGAATTGCTCCGTCAAGCTTTAGTTGATGCCAGAATAGTCCCTGAAGATGTCAGCTACATAGAAGCTCATGGCACAGGCACTTCTTTAGGAGATCCCATCGAATTGAATGCCATTGCCTCAGTTTATGGAAAGCGCTCCGACCCTCTTTATGTCGCCTCAGTCAAAACCAATATCGGTCATCTTGAAGCCGCGGCTGGCATGGCCGGAATAATCAAAACAATTCTGATTCTTCAACAGGGTGAAATCCCCTCCCATCTTCACTTCCAAACCCCTAATCCTCTGATTAATTGGGAAGACCATCCTATTAAAATTCCTACTCAAAATATACCTTGGCCGAATAACAATAAAGTCCCCATAGCTGGGGTAAGTTCTTTTGGATTTTCTGGCACAAATGCCCATGTTATTGTTCAACAAGCACCCGTCAGCAAAATCTCAGAAATTCAACAACAACTTCCCAGTCATCTCTTAACCCTTTCAGCCCACAACAAAACCGCTTTAAAAGAATTAGCCAAACGCTTCCATACCCTCCTAGAATCTCGTCCTGAAATTGGAGATATTTGTTATAGTGCAGCCGTCGGGAGGATAGATTTACCTGAACGTTTAGCCATTGTTGGCGATACTTGTCGAGAATTACAACAAAGATTAGCCGCTTTTGCTGAAGAAAAACCACTTGATGATTTGACTTTTTATCAACGTTTTACATCGGAAAAATCCCCTAAAATTGTTTTTCTTTTTACAGGGCAAGGGGCTTGTTATCCTGGCATGGGGCATCAACTATATCAAACTCAGCCGACATTTCGTCAATATATTGATCAATGTGCCGAAATATTGTCGAAGTATTTAGACCATCCTTTAACTGAAATATTATTTGGTGAACAGACCGATTTACTCAATCAAACTGCTTACGCTCAACCGGCTATATTCGCCCTAGAATATTCCCTAACAATGCTATGGAAATCTTGGGGAATTACCCCCAGTTTACTGATTGGCCATAGTGTGGGAGAATATGTAGCAGCTTGTATCGCAGGAGTATTTAGCTTAGAAGCTGGACTCGCCTTAGTTGTCAAGCGGGGGCAATTAATGCAAACCACAACCTCTGGGAAAATGGCTTCAATTTTTGCTGATGAAGAGACAGTAAGTTCCCTAATTAAAAATTATACTCAAACAGTTTCAATAGCTGCAATTAATCACCCTCAACAGATTGTTATTGCTGGAGAAAGTGCCAGCATTGAGGAAGTTATTAGTACCTGCAAAAAGCAAAAAATTCCCGCTCAATATCTTCCCGTTACTCAGGCTTTTCATTCCCCTTTAATGGAGCCAATTTTAAAAGAATTTGAAAAAGAGGCTCGTCAAATTTATTATCAACGCCCCCAAATTCTGCTACTTTCAGGACTTGATGGAGAGCTTTTAGAAAATGCACCAGATGCCGCTTACTGGAGTAAACAATGCCGAGAACCAGTAAGATTTTTGTCGAGTTTAATAACCGCTTTCAACAAGGGATATAACCTATTTTTAGAAGTGGGACCAAGACCAATACTAGCAGAACAAGGTCGTCGTTATAAAGATGAGGTCATCTGGTTAAGTTCTCTCAATCGTGGCTTAGATAACTGGCATACAATTCTTTCAGCCTTGGCACAACTCTACCTAAATGGTGCACCTTTCAATCCAGAACAATTCAATCGAAATTATGGCTATAAAAAAGTCAGATTGCCGAACTATCCCTTTCAAAGGAAACCTTTCCAATTTCAGCCTAATCCTCGAACGGAAAATCAGAGCATTGACAAAATATTCCTAGACGCACAAACCTCTAACCTTACCGATACCGAAACCACAGTTTTCAATATGCAAAAACATCAACAGGAAATCCGTAATCAATTAAAATCAATTTTGGCTTTACTTCTGAAAGAAGATGAGAACGATCTGCCAGAGGATGAGACATTACTAAACTTAGGAGCAGACTCAATTATCTTGACTGACTTTTCTCGCAAAGTCGAAGAAAAATTTCAAGTCAAAGTGAAAATAGATCAACTCTTTACCGATTTACAAACTCTTGCTGATATTGCCGAATACCTCTGCCAATTTGTCAACGAAAAACCCTTAGAAAATGCTTCAGAAATAACAACTAAAGTTATCAATGATGAGACAGAATTAAGCAATTATTTGCAAGTCATTGAGCAATTGCAACCCATCGCTACAGCCTATATCATCAGGGCCTTAGAGTCCTTAGGGAAAAAACTTAATCAAGGGGAACAATGGACAATAGAAACCCTAAGACAAACCTTACCCGTTGCTCGTAAATATCACATTTTGCTCAATCGTTATTTGCAGGATTTAGAGCAAGCTAATGTTCTTCACAATCAAGGGAATATTTGGACTGTCAAAAACTTGCCTGAGTCTTTTTCCTTACCCCAAGCCCTACAAAAGCTAGAAAAAACTTGTCCATCTGCAAAACCTGAATTAGAAATGTTGCAACGCTGCGGCGAAAATTTAGCGGAAGTTCTCAAGGGAAATATAGACCCCTTGACATTAATTTTCCCAGAAGGTTCCGTTGCTCATGCAGAAAGTATTTATGGAAATTCTCCCGTATCTCGATTGATGAATCAACGAGTCGCCCAAGCTATTAACCAGATTTTAACCAACTTTTCTAATAGTGATCGCCCCTATCAAATTCTCGAAATAGGAGGAGGAACTGGTGCTACTTCAGAAGCAATTCTTCACCACTTAAACCTCGATCATGTCACTTATTCTTTTAGCGAAGTTTCTCCCTTCTTACTGCATCAAGCTAGGCAAAAATTTCAGAAAAAATATAACCTAAACTTTCATCAACTAGACATTGAAAAGTCCCCCATTTCTCAGGGGATACCTGCTCGTAATTATCATATTGTTGTGGCCGCTAACGTCCTTCATGCGACTCGAAATATTACAGAAACTCTAACCCATATTCGGGAACTGCTGCGCCCCGGTGGTTACTTAGTTCTCCTCGAAACCGTAGAAAATAACTCATGGCTGAATTTAACCTTTGGATTAACCCCCGGATGGTGGCGCTTTCAGGATCAACAATTACGCTCAGATACACCCTTATTAAGGGGTGAAAATTGGTGTTCCGTTTTAAAAAGTTGTGGGTTTGCTACGGCGAATAGTTTCTCTAAACAAAACAATATTCCCATTAACAATGGCCAAGAATTAATTCTTGCTTGTGTGCCAGATGAACCCCTCTCAATTCCTGCAATTCCTAAGTTCACTGTCTCTGGTGAAAGCTCCGGTAAAGAAGCCTTAATGATGGCTCAATTACAATCTTTAAAAGACCTAAAAGACCTCCATGAGAAAACCATTATCAAGCAATTAGAAGTTCTTCAAACTGCCCCTGTCTCCCCCAGTATAGCCCCCGAAATATTAACGAATCAGACTCAAATCATTCCTACCCAAAGCTCTAAGATAGAAACTTACCTTCCGGTTTCTCAAGAGAAGCCCAAATCTCCTGAGAAACCTAGTTCTCCCAATTTAAACCCCTTAGCTTTAAAGCTGACTGAGAACAAATCCTTAACCGAACAACAACAAGCCTTTATTCAAAATTTACAGAGTATTTATAACCAGAAAACCGCCAAATCAAAAGCCTATTCACAAAATAGCCGTAAGACAATGGTGGATGTTAAACCGACCATTGACTTCCGCATGGCCTTAAAAGAATTTCAATATCCCATTGTTTCAGAATCTGCTCAAGGGGCTTATTTTAAGGACATTGATGGCAATAATTATATTGACTTAGCTATGGGGTTTGGGGTTAACTTTTTTGGGCATAGTCCGGATTTTGTCATTGAAGCGGTTCAAGAACAAATGAACCGAGGAATAAGTTTAGGAATGCAGTCAAATCTGGCTGCCGAAACCGCCGTTTTAATTAGTGAAATGGGTCGAGTCGAAAGAGTCGCTTTTAGTAATACGGGAACCGAGGCGATTATGGCCGCTGTTCGCATTGCTCGCTCTCGTACAAAACGTCAAAAAATCGTTATGTTCGCTGGCTCCTACCATGGAACTTTTGACGGCATCTTAGCACGAGTAGGAGAAGATAAAACCACGACTCAACCCTTAAGTTTAGGCACTCCTTTAGGAATGGTTGAAGACATAATAGTCTTGAGTTATGGAGTTGAAGAAAGCCTCGATATTATTGCTACTCATGCTGATGATTTAGCTGCCGTATTAGTCGAACCAGTTCAAAGTCGCAAACCCGATTTACAGCCTCAAGAATTTCTGCAAAAACTACGACAAATAACCCATAAAAAAGGGATCACACTCATTTTTGATGAAATTATTACCGGCTTTCGGATTGCTCCGGGAGGAGCGCAAGAATGGTTCAATGTTGAAGCTGATATAGTCATTTATGGTAAGGCCATTGGAGGAGGTTTACCAATTAGTATGATCTGCGGTAAAGCAGATTTCTTAGATACCGTTGACGGCGGTTTCTGGCAATACGGAGATGACTCTCATCCCCAAACCGAGTTAACCGCTTTTGGGGGAACTTTTTGTCGTCATCCTTTAGCCCTTGCTGCTTGTCGTGCTGTGCTTTTACATCTTCGGGAAAACAGTCCAACGATTCAAGAAAAAGTGAATCAATTAACTCATCGATTAGCCACCGAAGTTAATCAGTTTTTTCAAGAAATAGGCATTCCGATTCGGGTTGTTAATTTTGGCTCTTTATTCCGCTTTGAACCTTTTGGAGCTTATAGTATCTTCTTACAACCCATCGAATTACCCCTCTTTTATTACCTATTAAATCTTAAAGGAATCTACACATGGGAAAAACGAGTTTGTTTTCTCTCCACCTGCCATACTAATGAAGATATAGACAAAGTTATAGTAGCCGTCAAAGAAGCGATTACGGAATTACAGCAAGCTGGTTTTTTTGCTAATGCTAAACGCCCTCAAGTCAAGAAAGAAGAAAAAAAGCCCCTCTCTGAAGATGAAGATGGTAGGGGACATTTACCATCTTTAAATCAGTCCTTTCCCACCAGTGAAGCTCAACGTCAACTTTGGTTATTAGCTGAATTAGACCGTAATGCTTCAGCATCCTATAACGTCACAACATCTCTAGAATTACTAGGTTCTTTAGATGTTTACATTTTAGAAAAAACGATTAATCAAGTTATTAATCGCCATGAAGCTTTGCGAACCAAAATTATAGAACAAGGAGAATTACAGGAAGTTGTCAATGAAGTTAACATTAAATTAAACCTCATTGATTTTAAGGATGAAGATAATCCCGAAGCGACGGCCTTAGCGTTACGATCTCAGTTTTCCCAAAAACCCTTTGACCTGTCGATTGCTCCTTTATTTGCTGTGATTTTAATGCGCTTAAAACCTGACCATTATCTGCTCTCTTTAAAAACTCATCATATTGTGGCAGATGGTTGGTCACTAGGATTAATTTTGCAGGAAATTGGTCAACTTTATTCATCCCAAAATAACACAACTAAAGAGGTTCTCACACCACCGATGCAGTTTCGGCAATATTTAACCTTGCGAGCGCAAGAGACGCAAAGTCCACAAATGTTAGAGCATCGGGATTTTTGGTTGAAAACCTATCAGGAAGATCTCCCAACCTTTGAGCTTCCCACCGACTTTCCCCGTCCCGCCGTTAAAACCTACACTGGCGGACAAGAAAGTCAAGTCATTCCCTCTGAAGTTGGGCAAAATTTGCAGAAAGTAGGACGCAAAAATAAAGCTACATTATTTATGACGATGTTCGCCGCTTATACTGCTTTTTTGCGTCGAATTTCTGGTCATAAGGATTTAGTCATTGGTATTCCTATTTCTGGGCGACAAATAGAAGGTAGTGACAACTTAGTAGGCTTTTGTTCTCAATTTTTACCCCTGCGGATACAAGTCGATGCTACCACCTCTTTTATTGAACATTTACAACACACTAAACAAACCCTGATCGACGCTTTTCGCCATCAGAGTTATACTTTAGAGGATTTATTAGCAGCTTTACAATTACCTAGAGATTTTTCTCGTTCTCCTCTCATTTCGGTATCTTTTAACATGGATCCTAGTTTAACTCTGCCTGAATTTAAAGACTTAAAAGTATCCTTGCCACCGTCACCGATTGGTTATACACCTTTTGATCTAGGATTTAACTTAATTGAACTTAATGATAACCTCATTATTTACTGCAATTACAATACAGAACTCTTTAAAAAAGAGACAATTAAACAATTTATTGAAAGCTTTGAAATTTTGCTGAGGGGAATCATTGACGATGCTAATCATCTTCTTTATCAGTTACCTTTATTAACCCCAGTCCAACAAGAGAAGTTACTCAGACAATTAACCGGAAAAACTCGCAAACTCCCTGAGAAAGCCACCATCATTGATGACTTTGTAGCTCAAGTTAAATTAACCCCTAATGCTCCCGCCTTAATTGCAGGAAAAATTAACCTTAGCTATCAAGAATTAAATGAAAAAGTCAATCGTCTTACCCATTATTTACAGCAGGAATATCAGCTAGGTGTAGGAAAAGTGATTGGGGTCATGCTCCAGCGTGATCACAACTTAATCATCGGGATTCTGGCTACCTTTAAAACTGGAGCGACTTACGTTCCTATAGACTCTCAATATCCTCACAGTCGCATTGAGTTTATTTTAAAAGATAGTGGCTGTCATGTTTGCCTAACGGAGAGTAATTTTATCTCTAAGTTACCTGAAAAAATGCAGAAAATTTGCTTAGATAAAATTGATCCTATTGTTGAAAAATATGACAAAGATGAGCCTAAAATATTTCGCAATTCTAGCCAAACCGCCTATATTTTCTACACTTCAGGTTCAACTGGTAATCCTAAAGGAGTCATGGGCCGTCACATCTCAATTTTGAATGTTATTCAAAGCTTACGACTTACTTTTGATTTAGATAAACATCCTGAATGGCGCTATATTTTCACAGCTGCCGTTACACATGATCCATCTATTCGTAATATTTTTCTCCCCTTAACCATAGGTGCATCCCTATATATGTACGAAATAAAATATATAGGACATTTGGTTTCTTTCCTACAAGAAAATCAAATTAATGCCCTACATACCACCCCCTCTATCTATCGAGAAATCTTAGGGCTACTTGAACCGGGAGAAACCATTTCCAGCTTAAAATATATCTCGGTAGGAGGGGAAAAATTAGATCGGGAAACTGCCTTAGCTTTACGGAAACGTTTTCTGGCAGAAATTGTTAGCAATGTTTACGGATCTACAGAAACTTGTGTAGGAGTATCCCAGTATGAAATCAAGGAAAACTTAGACAGCGAAATCCCCCTCGGTCAAGTTTTCCATAACAATCGCTTAGGGGTTCTTGATGAATTTAATAATCCCGTTCCCCTCCATGTAATCGGCGAAATTTGTGTAGAAGGTGCCGCCCTAGCATCGGGTTATCATAACCAACCCGAAATGACTCAAGAAAAATTTAAACCTAGCTTTCTTGATGAGACAAAAACTCTCTTTAGAACCGGCGATTTAGGCAAACAAACTGCTCCAGGTATCATTGAGTTTATGGGACGAAAAGATAATCAAGTTAAGGTCAATGGTTATCGAATTGACCCCGGAGAAATTGAATATCAATTGACTCGTTATGCTCCCATTGAAAGAGCGATTGTTTTACCCGTTCAAGTTAATAATCAAACTCAATTATCTGCTTACTGTCAAACAGACAAAACTCTAGAAATTGCTGAGATTCGAGAATTACTTGCCAAATTTTTACCAGTTTATATGATTCCGAGTTACTTTATTTTTTTAAAGCAATTCCCCTTAACTCGACATGGAAAACTTGACCTGCACTCCCTGAGAGAACTCAGAGAAACTGGTAAATCTCTGGTGAATTCTAATTACGTTGCACCCCGGAATTATTTAGAATCCAATCTCGTTAGTATCTGGGAAAAAATTCTCTCTAAACATCCTATCGGTATTTTTGATAACTTCTTTGAAATTGGCGGTCATTCTCTACTCTTATCAAGGGTTGTAACCCGGGTTCATAAAGAACTAAATGTATCCGTAAAATTAGCTGACTTCTTTAAAGTTCCAACCGTTGCTGGATTGGCGACTTTAATCTCCCAGACTCAATACAATTATCAAGAACCCATTTCGGCAATTCCCCCCCAAAAATCTTATCCGATGTCTCATGGTCAGCGTCGTCTTTGGGCTTTAGAATTCCTAGATCAAAATCATAATGCCTACGGAATGCCCAGTGCTTATCAATTCAAGGGCAATCTCAATATTGATGCTTTTGAAAATGCCTTTCAACAGTTAATTCAACGCCATGAAATTTTGCGGACAACCTTTACTTTAATCAATAATCAACCCCGTCAAGTTGTCCATAATCAAATGAACTTTGTCATTAAACAAATAGACCTGACAGCTTATGTTAGCACAGAACAAGAAAACCTGATCGAAGAAGCAATCAGCTATAATGCCAAAACGACTTTTGATTTAGAAGTGGGACCGTTACTTAAAGTTAACTTACTTAAACTAAGTCAAGAAAATTACATCGTCTTGTTTAATATGCACCATATCATTTTTGATGGTTGGTCAGCAGGGGTTTTAATTAAAGATTTCCTCACCCATTATCACGCCTATGGACAAGAAAATTCCCAATTAATGCCCCCTCTTAGAATTCATTATAAAGACTATACTTCTTGGCAAGAAAGTCAATTAGAGACCTCGAAACTTCAAGATCAACGGGATTACTGGTTAGCTAAATTAACTCCAGTTCCTGTTCGTCTTAACTTACCTGTTGATTATCCGCGCCCACCTGTTAAAAGTTTTCAGGGAAATACAATTACATGGCAACCTGAACCCGAATTGATCGATACTTTTGAGAAGTTAGTTAAAGCACAAGAAGCCAGTTTATTTATGGGTTTAGTTAGTTTGGTTAAGAGTTTTCTATTCCGTTATACTGAGCAAAATGAAATTACAATAGGCTCTGCTATCGCTGGCAGAAATCATCCTGATTTAGAAGATCAAATCGGATTTTATGTTAACACTCTCGTCCTGCGGGATCAGATAACAGATCACGACAGTTTTACGGATGTCCTTAGCAAAGTAAAAACAACCACTTTAGAGGCTTATGATCATCAAGACTATCCCTTTGATCAGATCGTATCTGATTTGAATTTACAACGAGATCCTAGCCGTAATGCTCTCTTTGATGTTGCAATCGTCCTGCAAAATAATCAAAATGTAGATCTGGCCTTGGACGGAATTACAGTTAACTCCATTGACCCAAAAATGATTACCGCTAAATTTGATTTAGAATTTATCTTTGTTGAGGAAGAAGAACTTTATCTCAAGCTAATCTACAACACAGATATATTTATCCATGAGCGAATTTTATTGATCATAGATCTGTTCAAAAACTGGCTAGAGCAAGTTTTAAAATTTGCCCATGAACCTTTGATAAACTTATCCTTAGCTTCCTCAGAAAATCTTACTCAAGAGGGGCAGGAACTGTTCACAGAAGACTTTAATTTTTAGTCAATAGCCATTACACTAGCAGGAGATTTTAATGAAGACAAAACTACCGATTCTTGGCGTTTTAGGTGGTATGGGACCATTGGTTACCGCCGAATTTCTGAAATCGATTTATGAATATAATCCTTTTATTGATAAGGAACAAGAAGCCCCTAATGTTATCGTTTTTTCCCTTCCCTCTGCACCTGATCGCACAGGTTCTATTGGTAGTGGAAAAGAAAGAGAATTTATTGATTTTATTCAAGTCAATCTGGAACATCTCAATAAACTGGCTGATTGCATAGTCATTGGCTGTTGTACGGCTCATTATGCTCTGCCTCAGATTCCCGAAAATCTGAAGGGTAAACTTATTTCCTTAATTAAAATAGCAGACCAAGAACTCCAAGAATATAATAAACCTACCCTTTTACTTGCTAGTACAGGGACTTACCAGAAAAAATTATTTCATGAAGGCTGCACCACCGCAGATCTGATTATTTCTCTCTCAGAAAGTGATCAAAAGTTGATTCATGAAATGATCTATAAAGTGCTAAAAAGAGGACAGGATCCGTTAAGTATTCTTAGGGATATAGAAGCATTATTAGAGAAATATAACAGTCGCTCCTATATTTCTGGGTGTACCGAATTTCATCTCTTAACAAAATCTCTCAAACTTAAAGGAATTGACTCCATTAAAGCGATCGATCCGTTAAGTACTATCGCTCAAAACTTTTCTCAGTTAATCATCAAACAAGCTCAGGTAGATCTAGTGACCGACTGCCATCAGCCTTCAAACCCAAAAAGCCCTTGACCATCGCACCTCTATCAGGTACAATTCAAACTTGAGTTGATCACTTCTGACTTTTAACTTGTGGGTAGCGATATACTGGTTCATCAGGTTTTCAAGATTATTCCTATTTTTGATAAAGAGGTGTAAAAAAAATGTCTAAGCATTCCATCAGTTTTGGAGGACAATTGGAAGATAATTGGCGGACTCTGTCAGAAGTATTAGAAACTGCCACTAAGCATAATAATCATGGAATTACTTATATCAGAAATGACGCAACTGAATATTTTCAGAGTTATCAAGACTTATATCAAGATGCTTTGGTTATTTTAAATGGACTGGAACAAAAAGGAATAAAATTAGGGCATAAAGTCATTCTACAAATTGCCAAAAATCAAGACTTTATTCCCGCACTATGGGCTTGTTTTTTAGGGGGAATTATTCCAGTTCCTTTGACCGTTGCTCCTAGCTATGATCTGGAAAATTCTGCCGTCAAAAAACTAGAGAATGTTTGGAAAATTTTAGACAATCCCTTGATATTATCCGACAGTGAGCTAATTACTGAAATTGAAAAATTAGGAACTTACTCTCATTTAGAAGGGTGGCAAGTTATCTCAGTTAATGAACTCAGAAAAGCACCCTCTAAAATCGAACAATTGCCGATTCTTGACCCACAAGATGCAGCCTTATTACTCTTTACTTCGGGTAGTACTGGTATGCCCAAGGGAGTAATATTAACTCATCATAATATTCTGTCCATGACTGCTGGTACAGTGGCGATGAACCACTTTACCCAACAAGAAGTTACCCTTAATTGGATGCCCTTGGATCATGTAGGAGCTATCGTATTTTTAGGAATTATGGCGGTAGATTTGGCTTGTGATCAAATTCATGTTCCCATGGAATTAGTCCTACGCCAACCTCTGCAATGGTTAGAACTCATTCAAAAGCATCAAGTAAGCATTTCTTGGTCTCCTAACTTTGCATTTTCCTTAATTAATCAACAGGCCGAAGAACTTAAGCACGTCTCTTATAACCTCTCCTCAATGAAATTTTTAGTGAATGCTGGCGAGCAAGTTTCAGTAAAAACGATTCGCCTATTCTTAGAAATTCTTGCAAAACATCAACTACAGGAGAGAGCGATTAAACCGGCCTTTGGCATGACTGAATCCTGTTCTGGGATTACTTGGTCAGCCGGTTTAAGTAAAAATGAACTCACCGAAGAAAATAGTTTTGTCTCTCTAGGAAAGCCGATTCCGGGAGCAACTATCCGGATAGTCGATCAGGAAAATAATCCTTTACCTGAAAGAGAAATTGGAAAGCTTCAAATTCAAGGTAATTCTGTTACTAAAGGATATTATAATAATAATGAACTCAACCAGGAAGTTTTTCAAGAAGGGTGGTTTACTACTGGAGATTTGGGGTATTTATCTAAGGGCGAACTCTTTATTACTGGGAGAGAAAAACAAGAAATTATAATTAATGGTGTTAATTACTTTGCCCATGAACTTGAAACAACAATCGAAGAATTAGAAGGAGTTAAAGTCTCTTATACAGCCGCCTTTGCCGTCTTTGATCAAAGTCGAGAAACTGATTTATTAGTTATTACTTTTAGCCCAGAATCTGAGCAATTTGAACAGGGAATAAAAGTTGTTAGAAAAATTCGCAGTCATGTAACACAAAAATTCGGGATTGCTCCAGCTTATGTCATTCCCTTAGAAAGAAATTTAGTTCCTAAAACCTCTATTGGCAAAGTTCAAAAATCTAAATTAAAAAAGGATTTTGAACAGGGATTATTTAGCAGCCGTATCCAAGAAATAGATCAATATTTAGCAAAAGAGCGTCAGAAAAATCAAACCTTACCTCAATCAGAAAATGAACGGCAAATAGCGGCGGTTTGGAGTGAAGTTTTACAGTTAACCTCAGTTGGTTTAGAAGATAACTTCTTTGAACTAGGGGGACATTCTATACACTTAATCCGAGTTCAAAATGAACTTGAAAAACTTTTTAACCGTCAGCTATCCCTTGCTGAAATGTTTAAAAATCCTACCGTTGCCACCCTAGCCCGTTTCTTAAGCGAAGAATCAAATACTAATCAAGTTATAGCACAAAAAAGCCGTCAACGTGCCGAAAATCGGAGCCGTCGCCATAATGAAACCCATGACATTGCAATTATTGGTATGGCGGGGCAATTCCCGGGGGCTAAAAATTTAACAACCTTCTGGGAAAATTTAAAAAATGGAATCGAAACTATCTCTTTCTTTTCTGAAGAAGAATTACAAGAATCGGGAGTGTCTTCGGAACTATTTAATCAGCCTAATTATGTTAGAGCTAGACCAATTCTCGAGCAAGTTGAATACTTTGACAGCGAATTTTTTGGCTATACAGATAGAGAGGCAGAATTACTAGATCCTCAGCAACGTTTACTGCTTGAATGTAGTTGGGAATGTTTAGAAAACGCTGGTTATAATCCTAATACTTATCAAGGATCAATTGGTATATTTGCGGGCGCAAGTATGAACACATATCTGATAAATAATTGTTATCCTAATCGGGGTAAATTAGATAGTAATGACGAGTTACAACCCTTCACACTAGATTCAATGGGAGGGTTTCAAACAATGGTAGCTAATGACAAAGACTATTTAACAACGCGAATTTCTTATAAACTCAACTTACATGGTCCGAGCGTTAATGTTCAAACTGCTTGCTCTACTGGATTAGTTGTAGTTCATCTCGCTTGTCAGAGTCTAATCAGTGGAGAAAGTGATATGGCTTTAGCTGGAGCTGCTTCAATTAATTCTCCTCAAAAAATTGGTTATTTATATCAAGAAGGACTGATTATGTCTCCTGATGGCCATTGTCGCGCCTTTGATGCTGAAGCAAAAGGGACTATTTTTGGCAGTGGAGTAGGAGTAATTATGCTCAAAAGATTGTCAGATGCTTTAGCCGATCATGACCATATTTATGCAGTTATTAAAGGCTCTGCTATTAATAATGATGGTGGTCAAAAGTTAGGATTTACTGCCCCCGGTGGAGAGGGTCAAATTGCTGCCGCTACGGAAGCCCTAGCCTTTGCCGGTGTTGATGCTAATACAATTAGTTTTGTGGAAGCTCATGGCACAGGAACCCCCCTTGGAGATCCCATTGAAGTTGATGCTTTAGCTAAAGTTTATCAGGGTGCAAATGAGGGAGAATGTGCTTTAGGTTCAGTAAAAACCAATATCGGACATATGCAGATTGCTTCCGGTATTGCTGGTTTAATTAAAGCGACTTTAGCCCTCAAATATAAGATTATTCCACCTACATTACATTTCCAAAATCCTAACCCTCAAATTAATTTTTCCCAGACTCCTTTTTACATTAATAATGAGGCTATTTATTGGACTACTAAGCAAGACAAGTCCGAAAAATTACCCCGACGGGCAGGGGTAAACTCTTTAGGTATTGGCGGGGTTAATGCCCATGTTATTCTAGAAGAAGCTCCTCCCATTATTCCTCAAGACAATCAGAGCCAACGTCCCTATCATTTGCTCACCCTTTCCGCTCGAACCGAACTAGCTTTAACAGAGTTAGTAAGTCGCTACATAGACTTTTTAGAAAGTCAACCTGAAAAGGATCTGTCTGATGTAGTATTTACGGCAAATACAGGCCGAGTTCATTTCTCAAATCGTTTAGCCTTAACTGGCTATAAAAATAGTGATTTTATTGAACAATTACGGCAGTTTAAGCAGCTCGATTATGAGTCAACTATTTATGGTATAGTTGATGAAAAAAGACCGTCTAAGATTGCCTTTTTATTTACAGGGCAAGGTTCTCAATATGTAGGGATGGCTCATCAACTTTATCAGACTCAACCCACCTTTAGAAAAACTTTAGACGCAGGGGAAAAATACTATCAAAAACTAACGGGTAAATCCCTACTAAACGTCGCATTTGCCGATACAGATGACTCCTTAAACCAAACCGCTTATACCCAACCGGCACTATTTCTGATTGAAGTTGCTCTCGCTCAATTATGGCATTCTTGGGGAATTCAACCAGCCGCTATTTTAGGCCATAGTTTAGGGGAATATTCGGCTGCTTGTTTTGCTGGTGTTTTTGATCTTGAAAGTGGCTTAAAACTGGTCAGCCATCGAGGCAACTTGATGGGGCAATTACCCCAAAATCAAGGGGAAATGGCGGCTATTTTTCTCGATAAGAACTCAGTTGTTGAGCATTGCCAAAGTCAGGGAATAAAAATCGCTATTGCTGCCATTAACGCGGAACAGCATACCGTTATTTCTGGAGAAAAAAACGTAATTCAAAAACTCTGTAACCATTTTACTAATACTGGGGTTAAAGTTCGTAAACTTAAAGTTTCTCATGCTTTTCACTCCCCTTTAGTAGAACCAATGGTTGCAGAATTTAAAACGATTCTTCAAGAGATTTCTTTCAGTCAACCTCAAATTTCTCTGGTCTCTAACCTAACGGGAGAAATTGCTGATGACAGCATTATGACTCCTGAGTATTGGCTTCAACATTTACTAAATACGGTACAATTTCATCAAGGAGCTTTATTCCTACAATCTCTTGGATGTGATACCTTTATTGAAATTGGACCTCAACCTATTCTCTCAGGAATTATTCAATCATCTCTATCTTCATCTGAACCTCTAACTCTACCCAGTTTACGCTCGGGATTTTCTGATTGGCAAGTTTTACTAGAAAGTCTGGGTAAACTCTATGTTCGCGGTGCAAAGATAGACTGGTTTAGTTTTGATCAAGACTATCATCCTAGACGATGTGCTTTACCTACTTATCCCTTTCAAAAACGTCAACACTGGATTTCTTTAAAAACCCCATCTGCAACTGTTCCACGGGAATCTAATCTGGTCAAAATGTTATCCGAAAAGGACAAAACTACTTTGATGCAAACCCTCTTAGAAACAGGTCATTATTCTGAAGATGAAAAACCAACAATATCTGCCATTGTTCAACAGTTGATTAAACTGTATTATCAAGAAAAGGAGGACTTTGATTTTGCCAAATTACTTTATCAAGTAGCTTGGCTTCCCTGTGATTTAGCTAACGGTAAGCTAGAAAATCTGACCAGCCTTAAAACGGATTTAGAGGTTTACTTAGAACCCCAATTACAATCCTCAGAATTGATGGGAGTTTCTCTCGCTTTTTCTGAAATGGAAAAACTGGCGGCTGACTTTGTTGTTAAAGCTCTGAAAGATTTAGAACTCTTTCAAATGAATACCTTTCTTGATCCCGATCAAAGTTTTATTCAAGCTGGACTCAAACAAGAATATAAATATTTCTGGAATTATGTTATAGAAATATTAGCGAAAGTAGGCATTTTAGAAAAGCAAAATACCCTATGGAAAATTGTTAAAGAACCTGAACAATCTAATCCTGATTTAGCGGTAGAAGATTTAATCAATCATTATCCTAATGCTCAAATAGAACTCCATCTATTTCGACAAGTTGCCACAAATTTAGCGGCCATTATTACGGGAAAAATATCTCCTTTATCTATCCTATTTTCTCAAGATGGACAAGGAGGAGCCAGCGAATTTTATAAAAATACATCTTCGGCAAAAATTCTCAATCTGGGTATCTCTAAAACCGTTGAACTTCTACTCTCAAGTTATCCTCCCTCAGCCTCCCTCCGCATTCTCGAAATTGGTGCGGGAACTGGAGCTACAACCCAACAGGTTCTTAAAGCTTGTAACTCTCGTCAAATTACCTACACATTTACTGATGTTTCCCCCTTCTTTCTAGAGAAAGCTAGAGATAATTTGGCTGAATTTTCTGGACTAGAATACAAAGTTCTCGATATTGAAAAAGACCCGAAATTACAAGGGTTTTGCTGTCATTCTTATGACTTGATTATCGCAGCTAATGTCTTACACTCTACCGCCAATTTACAAGAGGAAACCTTGCCTCATATTCAAAGTTTACTACGTCCAGGCGGTCATTTATTACTGTTAGAATTAACTCAGCAATCTTCCTGGATTGATTTAATCTTTGGTGTCACTCAAGGGTGGTGGCGTTTTAGCGATTATCATTTGCGCCCAAATCATCCTATAATTACAGCATCTACTTGGGAATCTATGCTGCTTAAATCGGGTTTTTCTCAGGTGGAATTTGTTTCTCCTGATCAAAAAATAGGTACTGCTTTATTTCAGCAAAGTATTATTCTGGCTCAAAGTTTAGAAATCTCCCCTAACACCGCTAAAAACTGGCTAATTTTTACTGATATTGAACCCCAACAAAATACTTTTGCCTTAGGGATTCAAGAGCAACTACTTAAAAAGTGTGATTCCTGTCGGATAATTTATCAAGGGGAGAAAAATACACAAATATCATCTTCTGAGTCTTGTTTGAATGCTAATCAACTACAACAATTAGAGGAATGGTTTGCGTCAAATCCATCTCCAGATCGGATTATTTATCTTTTGAATAGTGATGGCAAAGATCAACCAGAATCCATTTTATTGAATCGCTGTAACTATCTTTTAAATCTTCTCAAAGCTATTCAAAAAATCCCTAATCCCCCTCAATTATTCCTTGTTACTCAGGGGGCCCAACCCTTTGAATTAGAACAGCCTTCTTTGGGGTTTCAGTCTCCTCTTTGGGCAATGGGGCGTGTTATTGCCCTAGAAAATCCGCAATTATGGGGAGGTATGCTCGATCTTGATCCCGACGTTGACATTAATCAAAATATTACCGCATTACTATTAGGATTAACTCATGCTCACGATGAGGATCATTTGGTCTTCCGCAAAGGTCAAGGCTATGTTGCTCGTCTGCTTCCTCTGAAGTCTCTAGAGACAAAAACTGTTAAGATTCAACCTGAGGCTACCTACCTAATTACGGGAGGAATAGGACATCTAGGCTTAGAATTGGCGGAACATTTAGTCAATTTAGGAGCAAAACATCTCATTTTAACGACACGCCGCTCATTACCAGTCCGCTTCCTGTGGGATTCAGCAGCCGAATTAGCTCAAATATCACAAAAAATTAGAAAATTAGAGGAAAAAGGAGCATCAATCGCAGTTATTTCGGCAGATGTTGGCAATTTTGAGGCTATGCAGGCCATATTTACCCAAATTGAAAAAACCGCTTATCCCCTGCGTGGCATTTTCCATCTTGCCGGAATCTCAGGCCGACAAGCTCAATTAAAAGACTGTACTCTGCAGGATCTGGAAGCAGTTTTTCAGGCAAAAGTTAAGGGTTCTTGGAATTTACATCAACTATCTTTGGGTAGTCAATTAGACTATTTTGTGCTGTTTTCTTCGGCGGGTGCAATTTGGGGGGCAAAGGAACAAGGCTTATATGATACTGTTAGTCATTGGCTGGATGCTTTGGCTCATTTCCGTCATCTTCAAGGGCTGCCTGCAACGACTTTAAATTGGGCATTATTGGCGGGTCATGGTATAGTATCTCAAGACTATGAGGACTGGCTCAAACAGATTGGGATCAGGGAAATTGCTCCAGATATGGCCTTGAGAGTGATGGATGCTATTATGGCTTCTAATCAAACACAGGTTTTAATCGCCGATGTGGATTGGGTTCGTTTCAAAAATATCTATGAATTTAAAGGTGAGAAACCACTCCTAAAAAATTTAGGACTCTCAGAAGTTGCCATTAAGTCTGTTCAAGAATCAGACTCTGTACTGCATCTTTTAGAGGAGATGCCTTTCGGAGAACGTCGGGAATATTTGTTAGAATATGTTAGCAAACAAGTCAGAATTATTTTAGGGATTAAATCTATGCCAGATACAGAACAAGGATTGATAGAAATGGGGATTGACTCCCTATCCTCTATTGAATTGAAAAATCGTTTAGAGAAAAGATTAGAAGTTCTCTTACCCACTTCTTTAGTCTTTGATTTCCCTAATATTAGACGCTTAGTTGATTATCTGCTTGACCGCATTTTCGGTGAAAAAGTTCAAAAAACAGCCGAGAAAAAGATGATTAACTTCACTGAAGTTCAGCAGGAGATTAGTGAGGATTTAATCTTACAAGAACTTACTGATTTAGAGGCTTTTTTAGGAGATTAAATAATCCTAATCCTTGAAGTTAGAAAGCTTGAAATTAAAAAAAATTCAAGGCATTTCCTAAAAGTTAACCTATATTAAAACTATGCAAACTACATTTTTTCAACAAGAAACCGTAAAAAGCTCTCATCAATTTTTTGACAATCTGAAATTGATTGCCGGTCCTTACTGGTATCCAACTGATCCTAAAGAAGGAAGAAAATTTTCCGAGGTAATAAGTTCATGGGGAATGCTGTTTCTCCTCCTTTTAGTAATTGTTGGACTGGTTGCCTCTAATGCAGTTAATAGCTTCGTTAATCGCTATTTAGTTGATGTTATTATTCAAGATAAAAATGCCTCTAAGTTTCTGACAATTCTATTATTTTATGGCTTAGGATTACTTTTAATTACCCTGTTTACTGCATTTTCTAAATTTGTTAAAAAAAGAATTATTCTGGATTGGTATGAATGGCTAAATCAGCAGGTTATTACCCAATATTTGAGCGATCGCGCCTATTATAAAATTAATTTTAGATCCGATGTGGATAATCCAGATCAAAGGATAGCTCAAGAAATAGAACCCATTGCTAGAAATGCTGTTAATTTTGGCTCTGTTTTATTAGAAAAAGTCTTAGAAATGACGACTTTTTTAGTAATTCTTTTTTCGATTTCCCGACTAGCCGCCTTGATTTTAGTGGCTTATACAATTGTCGGCAACCTAATTGCTGTTTATTTAAGTCGAGAATTAGATAAGATTAGTCAAGAAGAATTGGAATCCAAAGCTAATTACACCTACACTTTAACTCATGTTCGGAATCATGCTGAATCTATTGCCTTTTTTCAAGGCGAAAATCAAGAGTTGAAAATCATTCAACGTCGATTTAATAATCTCGTCAGAAATTCTCTCAGTAAGATTGATTGGGAGAAAAATCAAGACATTTTTAGTCGAGGTTATCGCTCAGTTATTCAAATATTTCCCTTTGTTGTCTTCGCTCCAGCCTATATTCGGGGGGAAATTGATTTCGGACAAGTTAATCAGGCTATTATTGCTTGCAGTATGTTTGCTAATGGTTTTTCTGAGTTAATCCTTGAATTTGGTTCTTTGGGCAGATTTTCCAGTTATGTTGAGCGTCTATCTGAATTTTCGTCGGCCTTAGAAGAAATCGGCCAACAAACCAAGGATGCTAGTACCATTAAAACCCTTGAACAAAATCAGATCAAGTTTGAGGATGTTACTTTACAAACACCGGATTATGAAAAGGTAATTGTTCAACATTTATCCCTATCTATCGAACCAGGCGAAGGTTTATTAATTGTCGGACCGAGTGGACGAGGTAAAAGTTCTCTATTAAGAGCTATTGCTGGCTTATGGAATGCAGGAACTGGTTGTTTAAAACGACCTCCCTTAGAACAATTTCTCTTTTTACCTCAACGTCCTTATATTATTTTAGGAACTCTCAGAGAACAGTTACTTTATCCTAAAACAACCCGTGAAATGACCGATGGAGAACTTGAATCGGTTTTACAACAAGTTAATCTTCAAAATATAGCCACAAAAGTTCATGGCTTTGATGCGGAAGTTCCTTGGGAAAATATACTATCTTTAGGAGAACAACAACGCCTTGCTTTTGCCCGATTGTTAGTAACCCATCCCCGCTATGTAATCTTAGATGAAGCCACAAGTGCCTTAGATTTGAACAACGAACAAACCTTATATCAGCAGTTACAAAAAGCACAGACAACTTTTATTAGCGTAGGACATAGAGAAAGTTTATTTAAGTATCATCAATGGGTCTTAGAACTTTTAGAGGATTCTAGTTGGCGACTTCTTTCCATAGATGATTATCGAGCCTCAAAAGCTCTGTAACTGTTTCATTGCTAAACCTCAATTTAGGAAAAATTACGATGACTACTACTTCACCAAAAACTCTGACTATGGATATTCAAAAACCCAGGGTTCTTTTAATCGGAAAAATGTATGATGAAGCGGGGCAAAAACTTCTTGAAGAATCTACTAATATAGAAATTTTGTCCAACCCTACACTGGAGGAAATTAATGAGGCCATTCAAGAAGTATCTGGCGTATTTGTGCGTTATCCTAATAAGTTAGAGGCTTCATCAATCCGATTAGCAAAACAATTAAAAGTAATTAGTACCTCTGGATTTGGCACAGATTCTATTGATATTATGGCAGCAACAGAACAGGGGGTTATCGTTGTTAATAATCCCGGAATGTCAACTACAGCTGTAGCAGAACACACCTTATCTATGATTTTAGCCCTTGCCAAAAAGCTCCCTTTTTTAGATCATTGTGTGAAAAAGGGTAACTATTTAATTCGCAATCAGATGCAACCGATTCAACTCGAAAACAAGACCCTTGGTATTGTAGGTTTAGGAAGAATTGGTACTCTGGTGGCTCACAAATGTAACCTAGCACTGGGGATGAGAGTATTAGCTTATGATCCCTATGTTCCAGCCAGCAAAGCGGAGACAGTAGGAGCAACTTGGGTCAAAGATTTAGATGTTCTTCTGGCTGAATCGGACTTTGTTTCTTTGCATACTGAACTAACAAGTGAAACGCGGGAAATGTTTAATATATCAGTTTTTAAAAAGATGAAACCAACAGCTTTTTTAATTAATACCTCCCGGGGAAAAGTCGTTTGTGAAAAGGATTTAGGGATCGTCCTTAATCAAAAATTGATAGCTGGATGCGCCCTCGATGTCTTTGAACCAGAACCGCCGGCTTTAGATAATCCTTTATATAATTTTGAGAATGTCATTCTCTCACCTCATTTAGCCGGAGTAACCCCTGAAGCGAGTCTAGCGGCTGCTGTTTCGGCGGCGAATCAAATATTACAAGTGCTTCAGGGAGAGAAGCCTCCTTATATGATTAATCCGGAGGCGTGGAATCTTTTTTAAAGCATCTAGAGAATCTCAGGGATTCGGTTAGTTAAAAATGGCAATATTTCTGAAAAATCCTTAGGAGGATAATAATTTGGAAAACATCGGCAAAATTCCCCTCAAAGATGAATGGCGTAATCGCTGGGCAATCATCAAACAATTTATCCTTAATCCAGCTCGAGAAATGGCGTTTTTGCAAGATCAGTTTCAAGTTTCTGAACTATATACTAATATAGCGAAACGCGATCCTCATCTTCAGGATCCTAATTTTCCCCAATGGCTTAATTTTGGTTATTGGAAAGAAGAAACAACTTATAACGGAGCTTGTGCCGCTTTAGCGCGTAAATTAGCCGAAGTAGCCGAACTTAAAGCCGGAGATCACCTTTTAGATGTGGGTTTCGGTTTTGCTGAACAGGATTTACTCTGGGTAAGAGAAAACAATGTTAGCTCAATTATTGGTCTAAATACAACTGAGTTACAAGTAGAAATTGCTCAAGAAAGAGTAGCTAAAGCAGGGTTATCGGACAGGATAAAACTTCAAGTCGGCTCGGCTACTCAAATCCCCTTTTCTGAGAATTCTTTTGATAAGTTGACCGCTTTAGAATGTGCTTTTCATTTTGACACTCGTGAGGATTTTTTTGCAGAAGCTTTTCGAGTTTTGCAGCCCGGTGGAAGGTTGGCTATAGCGGATTGTTTGCCTAGAGTGGGTCGAGAAATTAACTTCTGGCTGCGGGTTAATAGTAAGAAAATGTGTATTCCCTTTGCTAATCAATACGACCGACATACTTATGTAGAAAAACTCAAAAAGCATGGATTTGTTAATATCCAAGCTTTATCTATTAGTGAATATGTTTGGCCGGCAATGGTTCATTATTTTGCCCAGATTAGCCAAGGAATTAGTAAGCATGATTTAGTTATCGATCTCCAGAAAGATAACCCAGGACTCGAAGCTTGGTCAAGAAATCGGGGTTGGTTTATGGCGTTTGATGATTATCTTTTGTTTTCGGCAGAAAAGCCTAAATTAAACTGAGTTCGGTTTAAGCAGATTGAGGTAAAACCCAGTCCATAGATAGGGGGGACTTCTTGTTAGCGATTGCCTATTAATCAAGGAGTTGAGAATCTAGAATTGGCCAAGGTTTTCTAACAGTCCCTTCTATAGCGTTATCCCGAACGCAGGTTAAGCTAGAAATCGCTAGTCACCCCCCAGATGTAGGGCTGATTCATTCTCTCTTATGTCATTCTCTCAACTCCTTATCTGGTAACGTTTTTAGTCGATTTCTCGGAAATACATAGCTGAAAATTTGTCAAAACGTCGTGCTTTGTAGGTTGATTCATGAATCAACCTACTATGAGAGCAAAAACCGGTACTCCCCTGCTCCCTAACTTACCTCGTAAGCGATTAAAGGTAGCAAAAAAAAGAAGTAGATTCGGAGAATGAATTAGCCCTAGTATTAAGGAGGGATCGACACCCCCCTTATCAAGGGGGGATTAAGGGGGGATCGAACCCAAAATCTATATTCAATTTAATAGAACTCTTGCAAATTAATTATATGTTATAATGATCGGTTAACTAATTTTCCCCAAAAAATTAGTTAATCAGTACATTCGTCCTGAATGAAAACTTGAAGTTTAACTTTTAACTCAAAACTCTTTAGAGCTGCTTTA
>NZ_JAQMSY010000063.1:0-4407 GCF_028329095.1 Microcystis sp. CS-574 | reverse complement strand
GCGAAGGTTACATGATATCAGCCAGACTTGGAAACTATCTCATCAAATTAGTCCCCCCATAGAACCCCCTTGAGCCATCTTGCACACTTTTCTCTTTTTGTCAAATTTTATGTTAAGAAAGATGTGACTAATGGATAGCTTGATAAGGGGGGCATCTGATAACTTTTAACGCCTACCTACTTAATTTTTACTTCAAATCGAGCAAACCCTGTTCTTTTAACTTGGGATTAAAACGAATTTCCATCTGTACTCCCCGTTTTTCTAGAGTTGATAGAACATCGTTTTCTACTCGTCTGGATACCTGTTTTAATAACTTGATTTGCCCTACTTCATCAGCACTTTGAAAAATTTCTTTTTCTGTCTCAGTCATGGCTAATTTAGCATCAATTGGTTCTGTCCAGAGTTTTTCATTGTCGATTACTGCCTGACTTTCTCTTAGCCAAGCTTGTTTAATCGATTCGAGAATAGTCCGATTAGGACGCTCAATCAACTGGATTTTTAGCCAATAACAAGCTTGGGGCTGTCGGGCAAGATGTTGTTTTAAACTGAGATAAATATCACGAGAATAGCCGACAAATTCTAGGACTTGCTCTCGATCAAAAATGGCATAAACCCCGATTTTTCCCTGGAAATCAACACAGATATTACCAGTGGCATCTAGGTAGGGAATGTATTCTAATTGTTCGAGATTAGCCAAAGTATCAGACTCATTCATAATTAATCGTCGCTAATTGGTTGGAGATAAGTAGGTAGGTGTTAAAAACTTTCAGATCCACCGCTGATCAAGTAGGATTGATTCAAGGTAGGGTTGATTCAAGGTAGGGTTGATTCATGAATCAACCCTACCCGTTTAAAATTGTACCAAAAAGTCTTAGGCTAAATTAGTCCCCAAAAATGATCAATTCTCAATGCCTACTGCTTCTCTTAACGAAATTGTTCACGCAGCCCTAAGTGGTCAAGTGGTTTCTTTTCCCACGGATACAGTCCCCGCTTTAGCAGTTTCTCCCCCCTATGCTGCCTTAGTTTTTGCCGCTAAAAAACGGACTTTTGATAAACCTTTAATTCTCATGGCGGCCTCAGCAGCAGATTTATGGGATTATGTCAAGGGAAATCAGGAAGAAAGGGAAATTTGGCGGCAAATGACCGAAAAATACTGGCCCGGCTCCCTAACTTTGGTTTTACCCGCTTCTGAAAAAGTACCAAAAGTTCTTAACCCTAAGGATTCTAGCACGATTGGTATCCGAGTTCCTGCTCATGCGATCGCAAGAGAAATTCTCGGTCGAACTGGTGTTTTAGCGACCACAAGTGCTAATCTGTCAGGACAAGAGCCTTTATTAACTCCAGAAGCGATTATGACTACTTTTCCCTCGGTGACGGTGTTAGCGCCCACAGAAAGGCAAGCATGGGGAATAATCAATAGTGGACAACCCTCCACCGTCGCGCGTTGGCAATGTCAAAGATGGGATATCTTACGACAAGGGGCAGTTTTTCTGTAAATATGGACGATATTGACGCTTTAAAACGGGAATTACAGCAAACTCGTCTCGCTTATCAGATGGCTGTGGCAATTAATCACCTCAAAAGCAGTTTTTTGGGACGGGTTGCCCATGAATTGCGATCGCCATTGAGCAGTATGATCAGTCTCCATCAAATGATTCTCGCCGATCTTTGTGAAAGTCCAGCCGAAGAAAGGGAATTTATCGCCCAGGGACAACTGGCAGGCCGTAAACTGATGGCAATGCTCGATGAGATGATTAATCTCTCGAAGCTAGAGTCGGGTACTTTACCTCTGGAGCGAGAAATTTTTTCTTTAACTAAACTTTGGGAAGATTGGGCAAGTTTAACCTATTTACAGGCAGCTAATCGCAATATTCAGCTTAAATTTAGCCCTTTAACTGATGATATTGCTATTATTGCCGATTATCAATGTTTATCCTCCGCTCTTGTTCTTCTCGTCGATGCAGCGATCG
Organism: Microcystis sp. CS-574; assembly: GCF_028329095.1. Classification (NCBI taxonomy): domain Bacteria; kingdom Bacillati; phylum Cyanobacteriota; class Cyanophyceae; order Chroococcales; family Microcystaceae; genus Microcystis; species Microcystis sp. CS-574. Next base: position 2,437 of record NZ_JAQMSY010000063.1, on the reverse strand, counting down.
CCAACCCAGGAAGTGGCTCTATTTGTATATCCGTAAGCGCTCTTGACGAGAAAAAAGTCACTATTAGTCTAGAATTTACGGGGGAAATGGCTCTCTGGCCAATGCCAGAAATTTCATCCTTGAGTTTAGAATCAAAGCCAGAAGAAGTCAAACAATTTACTCAAGTTCTTGGCTTTTCTCCTAGTCTTAAATTCCAGTTAGCGAAAGGCATTATCGAAGTATCGGGGGGGGAAATGAGCTTAGATCGAATCGATAACAATAGTCAGGATAAGCTCACAGAGATCGTTTTTTCTTTACCTCGATCGCCGGATAGGAAAACTCCTCGGGATAACGATTAAATAATACCATCGTCGTGGTGGCGTTCCTTTGGAAACCAATGCGCTGGTAAAATTGTTGTTGGTTAGTAGTCATCAAATAGACTCTTTCCACCCGATTTATTCGGGGATGGGCCAAAACTGTTTCTACTAATTTACGTCCTAAACCGGCCCCCTGATAATCGGGATGAACGATCACATCCCAAATAGTTGCCCGATAAATGCCGTCAGAAGTGGCCCGAGCAAAACCAATTAATTGCCGCTCATTCCACACCGTCACCACCGGATCACTATAGTCAATTGCGGTTTCTAAATCTTCTAAACGGCGATCGATTGCCCAAAATGCGGTTAAATTAAATAATTCTCGTAGTTGCAATAGATCTATCTTGCTTTTATCCTCGTCAAACTGAATCTGACTACAATCAACCATGATATTTCCTTAGTCTAAGACTAAAAAATAAAAGAGGATTCACGCTCGATCGGGCTGATTTATGAGCAATTTCCCCTAATCTATGTGTCTAATTATACTCAATGCCTCAGATAATCTCTAGTTGATTTATCGTGATTTCTTGACAAGTTATTAATCAGTGATCAGTGATCAGTTATCAGATGAGAGTTTTCAGTTCACTGATGGTTCTTCGGTTTGTGTGATGCCATGACGGGAGTTTTAAGGGATGAAACCCTTGCAGAAAAAAGCATTTGGTGATTTTTGTCAATTGTTTTCGCTCCTGAACGAACTAATCAATTAAGTCTCTTACCAAATAAGGATTTAGTCGATTTATGCCCCCCGATCGAATCATACCAAGTAACGAAGAACCTCACTGATTACTGTTTACTGTTTACTGGACGGCTACGCCGTGCCTTTGGCAACACTGAAAAAAGTCTCCCACACCCCACAGCAATGCTTAACAATCAAAGATATTCGCCGGTGTCTGTCATTTGTTTAGGGGAAATCCTCTATGATCTAATTGCCGATCAAAGCGATCGCGCTATAGAGAAAGTAACTTCTTGGACAACCTACGCGGGGGGTGCGCCGGCAAACGTGGCCTGTGGATTGCGAAAATTGGGCATAAATTCGGCTTTTATCGGTTGTGTGGGCAAAGATCAACCCGGAGAACAGTTAATCGCCTTGCTAGACGCTCTCGGAGTCGATACCACTGGTGTACAGTATCATGCCACCCTACCCACCCGACAAGTTTATGTCACCCGCGATGCTGGGGGAGACAGACATTTTGCGGGTTTTGGCGGCAGAAAAACGACTGATTTTGCCGATACTGCCCTTAATGCTGACCTATTGCCCGAAAATCTGTTTAAAAATGCCGATTATCTAGTGATGGGAACCCTAGGGTTAGCCTATCCCCCGGCGAGAGCGGCGATGATGCGCGCCCTCGAATTAGCTAAAATTTACGGGGTGAAAGTATTGATCGATATCAACTGGCGGCCGGTTTTTTGGACTAATCTTGAGGCTGCCCCTGATATCATTCGAGATTTTATCGTCCAGGCCGATTTGCTCAAATGTAGCGAGGAAGAAGCAGCATGGTTATTTGGCACTGATAACCCGGGAGAAATATCGTCAAAATACCCCAATTTAGGGGCAATTCTGGTTACTGGCGGCGCAAAAGGTTGTAGATATCATTTAGGCGAAAATAGCGGCAATGTCGAGGCTTTTTCTGGGGAGGTAGTGGATACAACCGGGGCGGGGGATGGCTTTGTGGCGGGTTTTTTGGCTCGTGCTGGTCTGGGAGGCGATCAAATCGGGGAAAATGCCGATTTAGCGCGTAAGGCGGTGATTTATGCCTGTGCGGTGGGGGCAATGGTGACAAGAAGAGCAGGCGCCATCGCATCCCAACCTACTCGGCAGCAGCTGGAGGAGTTTCTAGCGGCCCTTGACTCCTAGAAATTAGCCCTTATACTAAATCCAGTTAAGTAGCTGGTTATAATTAAATTAAAAATGGATTTTAGGTTCGATCCCCCCTGCCCCCTAGGGCTGTTTCATTTAAATTAAGTATAGCTGATTTTGAGTCAATAAATTTGATCGAGGATTCTCAAGTTTATCTTTTTCTAATCAAAAGAGTTAGTCATAATAACTAATCTTTAATCTTCTGCCAATATTTATTATGAAT
>NZ_JAQMSY010000062.1:0-2703 GCF_028329095.1 Microcystis sp. CS-574 | reverse complement strand
GTGTGGGGTGTGGGGTGTGGTGTGTGGGGAGATGGGGAGAATAAATAAAAATAGTCTCCTCAATCCTGTCTCCTCAATCCTGAATGAAGATTGTTGATTTTTGCGGGAGGTCTAATCAAGAAACCGAGGTTATTTGGTAAGCTAAAACGATAATCTTGACCCCCGAATGCCCGTGCTGATCAGTGTTGTCATCCCTACCTACAATCGCCAAGCAATCTTAAAAAAATGTTTACTCGCCCTAGAAAATCAGCGTTTAACCGATAATAAGGTGGAAAACTACGAAATAGTCCTTGTCGATGATGGCTCTACCGATGGGACGATCGCTTGGCTAGAAACTCAAAAGGCTAATTTACCCCACCTGCAACTGTGGCAACAGGATCACGGCGGACCGGCGATCGCCAGGAATCTGGGGGTAGAAAAAGCTCGTGGTGATACGATTATTTTTATCGATAGCGATCTGGTAGTGACAGAAAATTTTTTGCAAGCCCACGCCGACGCTTTAACCGCCGGGGCAGCAAGTCTCGGTAGCGATCGCTTATTTACCTACGGCAGCGTCATTAATACCTGTAACTTCGAGCATCCCACCAGTGAACCCTATAAAATCACCGATTTCTCCGCCGCCTATTTTGCCACGGGCAACGTGGCGATCGCCAAAAAATGGTTATTAGCGGCGGGGTTATTTGATACTCAGTTTCAACTCTACGGTTGGGAAGACTTGGAATTAGGGGTGAGATTGAAGCAATTGGGACTAAAATTAATTAAATGTCCTGAAGCCGTTGGTTATCATTGGCATCCCCCCTTTAATCTCGCTCAAATTCCCAATCTCATCGATAAGGAAATTCAACGGGGACGAATGGGAGTGCTTTTCTATCAAAAACATCCCACTTGGGAAGTGCGGATGATGATTCAAATGACTTGGATTCACCGACTTTTGTGGGGTTTACTTTCCCTAGGCGGAACCCTGAATGAACGCAGCCTCTCCCCGCTGTTACAATGGTTAATCGATCGAGGTAAACCGCAATTAGCCCTAGAAATTGCCCGCATTTTTCTCAATTGGTACAACGTGCGCGGCGTTTATCAAGCTTATCGGGAAATGCAGCCTCAGTGAAATGTCTTGCCAAACACCGATGCGGTGTGACAGGATTTAGCATCGACAACCGACTCCCTAAAACCAGAGACTTTGTACCTCACCATATTTGCCGAGAAAAAACTTAATATTTTCTTTCTTTTTTTGATAATTGCTGCCACAATCAAAAGCAATCGGCATAGAGAGCGGCGGATTACAAGTAAATTTTCCTAGAGGAGGAATCCCATAATGAGTATCGTCGATATTTTAATCGGTTTTGTCGGTGGAGGTGCGATCGGGGGTGGGGCTTTATATGCCCTGCAAGAGGGAAAAATCAAGGAAGCACTGCAAAAACAGGAGAAAATTCGGGCGGATTTAGGTGAAACGGAAGCGGAGTTAGAAGATACCAAAGGACAGTTAAAACGACTCGAACTCTCCCAAGAACGGATTGGCAATATCGAAGCCACCTATAGAGAAGAAGTGGCTAAATTACAAAAAGAGTTAGAAGACAGCCAAGGACGTTTACAAGAATCAGCCGGCGCAAATTCAGTTCAAGCCATGGAAGTTGCCTATAAAACCCAAATTCAGGAACTTGAACAGGAATACGAGACTAAAATCGAGGAATTGCGCCAAAGCTATCAAAGTCAAATTCGCGAGATTATCGACGGCAAGCAAGCAGAAATGGAGGCCCTGCGTCAAAGTCAACAGGCGCAGATTCTAGAATTAGAAAAGGGCTATCAGTGGCAAATTCAACAACTAGAACAGAGTTATCAAAGCCAACTGTTAGAACTACAAAACGACACCCAAACAATCCAAACTGGGGAAGAAATCAATCCTTTTGATGGTTTTATCACCGAAGAAACCCTAGGATTGGAGCCAGAATTTGCTCCCGAAACGCTGCTAAAAGCCACAGTTTCTGAACCAGAATTCGTCAGTGAAATCAATACTTTTGATGGTTTTATCACTGAAGAAAATCTAGATTTGGCAGCGGAATTCACTCCTGAGATGGAGATGTTTGACGAAGAGGAAGAAACTAGAATGATCGGTAGCCTAGAAGAATTATCGGGTAATTACGATCAGAGCTACAGTCAAGAAACCGTTGGCAGTGTCACGGGTTTCCCTGATTTATTAGCCACCGACTCAGAAAAATTCGCCGCTGCCCCAAATTCTCTAGATGACTTATTTGCCGATATTACTGACAGCAATAGCCCAGAATTATTCGATCCTTTTGCTGCAGAAACCCCTAAAGTTGAATCTAACCGCCAAAATGTTGCTTCTGTTCCGAGTTACCAAGAGGAACTAGATTTCTTCAGTATGTGGGATGATGAAGGAGTGGGCGATCTAGAATCCCTGCCTTCTGAGGAAGAATTTCCCCTTGATGATCTATTTAGCGATGATTTATTCTCCGATGGAGATAATACCAAAACCACGATGCCAGAATCTCATCAGTAGGTGGATTGCCCGCTTTGACATCCTCACCGCCGTAAACGGACGGCGATTCCCAAACCTCACGATTTGGGTTTCTGCTTCTTTCCCGAAGGATTTTTCGCACCTGCCTTAACAGATTTACTCTGTTCTGGTCTTATGGTCGCTCGACAGACTGACACCGCAAGCCCTGCGGCCAAAATATTTTTACT
>NZ_JAQMSY010000061.1:0-10993 GCF_028329095.1 Microcystis sp. CS-574 | reverse complement strand
TTCCAATCGGTTAGCATTGAAGAAGTTTCAGCATATCCTACTCTTTCTTGTCTTTCATACCATGCTTGTGTTCGTTCGTGGAGAGCTTTATTGTAAACTAATCTTACACAGCCCAATGTGCGCCGCAATAGCGACTCTTGTGTTGGTGTGGGGTAAAATCGAAACGAATAGGCTTTTTCCATGCCTCACATTCTAGAATATATCGTCTAAATGCGCTAGTATTTAACGGTAAAGCCGCCGTAAAACGGCGGGGTTTCAGACCCAAATTTTCGATGATTCCACCAATGCTCAACAAGTTTTTGCCAGTTGGTTTATTCAGAACCGGGGCCATAGCCTTATCAGGGTTTAGTCTGACAGGGTTCTTATGGGTAATTCCCTCCGAGAGCCTCAAGGCCCAGGGTCCTTTGTCCATTCCCCAGACTCAACCCGGATCTGGGTTAGAATTTTTGCCCCCCGAACCGCCTAATCCCACCTTTCCTGAAAACACGATTCCCCCCGCTGGCTACAGTCCACCGGTTTACTCTCCCAATAATCCCCAATCCCGACAAATTCAGACCTATCGACTCGATATAGGCGATCAAATTACTGTCTCGGTTCCTGATTTTCCCGAATTTAATTCCGCAAGTCCGGTGGATCCCGATGGGAATTTTCTAGTGCCGATTTTAGGCCGCATTCCGGTACTCGGCTTGACTTTAGACGAAGTGCAAACTAAAATCCGCCTCGAATTGGGGCGAAAATACTTGCGGGAGGAACCAGAAGTCATTGCTGTTCTAACCACTGCCCGTCCCGTCCAGTTGACCATTCTGGGAGAGGTACAGCGACCGGGGTTTTATAGTATTGCTCCTAATACTTCCCTAGTACAGGTAATTTTGGCAGCGGGTGGTGGCACTCCCAGAGCCGATCTGCGTTCGATCCTTGTCCGTCGGGTTTTAGTCGATGGTACAGTGTTAGAGGAGAAACTTGACCTTTATACTCCCTTGATTAAGGGGGAACGCTTGCCAGATCTGCGTCTGCAAGGAGGTGATGCCGTGGTTGTTTCCAAGTTAGAAGTGGGCCAAGAAACGGGATATAATCGCACGTTGGTGGCTAGAACCACCCTCGCCCAGCAGAATATTACCGTCAGGGTTTTAGCTCCCTCAATTCCTTCGGGAATTTCCCTGAGAAATGTTTCGATTCCTAATGGCAGTACCTTCCTCGATGTGGTGGCTAGTTTACCGGTTTCCGATCGCCTGCGGATTAATGTCAATGAAGTGTCCCTGCTACGTTTTGACAGTGCCAAAGGGGGAATTGTTAGTCAAACTTTGAGTCCGATAGCGGCAGTTAGGGGAGATATCTCCCAAAATATTCCCTTAGAAGATCAAGACGTAATTATCGTCACCCGCACCCTATTAGGGGAAATTTTCGCCGCTTTTAATATCATTACCCAACCCATTCGGGATATTTCCAGTTTTACCAATACAATTCTCGACTTTGGCAATCAATTCAATAACTTCAATAATTGAGGTGCAACTTGCTCCCTTCACTCCTTAACACAACTTCATAAGCTAGGATTTCAAGGACGAGAATAACTCTTGACCGCTAAAATGTAAAAAATCTGGGAATATATTAAAAAGCTATGGCTCTACCAATTGTTAAACGATTTCTCATCTCGCTAGATCAGAACAAATTTGTGGGAATATTCGTCTTCCTCGTCTGTTTAGGTGGTTCTGCGATCTTTGCTCTCCTCCCCGATCCAGAGAAACCCCCCACATTTTATCGGGCGGTGGGACAACTAGCCTATCGGGTACCGCCGCCAGCTTTTACCAGTACGGGAACCCAACTGCAAGAACAAGGACGGGCTATCGATCGCGATTTACTGCTATCTCCCCGAGTATTGATCAATACAGCCAAAAAATTGCAATTTAATCAAGAACAGCTCGTTAAAATTCGCGATCAAGATTTAAAAATCACCTTCCCGGGTGAAGCGGCGGGAAAAAATAATAGCGATCAACCCCAAGAGGTGCTTTTAGAGTTAACGGCCGACTCCCGGGCCAAGGCGGAGTTAATTCTCGAAACCTTGATGAAGGAAATGGTGGAATACAGTCGCTGGATTAATACTTCCCAGTTACGCGCCCGCATAGAAGCTCTCGGTGTCCGGCTTAACGAAGTCCAAAAAGATTTAACCAGAGCCGAAGAAAAATTTTATCGCTACATTAGTAGCCAGGGTTCAGATTTACTGGCCATTCAAGATGGGAGTTTATTCGCCGCTATCACCAGTAGTCAACAGCAACAGCGAGAAATTCGTCTAGGACTGCAAGGCATTCAAGGACAAATTGATAGTCTGAGTAAACAACTCGATTTAACTCCCGATCAGGCCTACACCTCCTCAGCCCTTAGTGCCGACCCGATTATTGCCAGTATCCGAGCGCAGATCTTGGACACAGAGGCCCAATTGGAGCGACTAGAGAAGGATTTACGTCCCGAACATCCCGCCGTAGTTAAATTACGCAAGCAACAGGAAGTTAACGAATCTCTCTTACAAAAAAGAGCCGCCGAGGTGATCGGAAAAGATGGTGTCCTGACCTCTCTTCCCAGCAATCGCATCCGTCAGCAAAGTAATCTCGATGCCGCCCGTCAACAACTAGCGGGTCAATTAGTCGCCCTGCAAACTCAGCGCGAGGGTTTGATGAAACAATTAGAATCCTTAGTGACTCAGGAACAGCAATTACGCTCCCAATACGAGAAATTCCCCGATAAACAGCTACAGCAAGCTCGTTTAACCCAAGCCGTCGCCTTTCAAAGGGGTATCTACGAGAATATTCTCAATGCGCTGGTGGATGCTCAGGCCGCAGAAGCGGAAACCGTGGGTAGTCTCACCGTCGCCCAACCGCCGGTCGCTGAACCGATCGAACAGGTGTTTAACCGCAAGAATCGTCTCTTGATTCTCTTGGCGGGTGCTGGTTTGGGAACTTTAGCCGGATTGGGTGTGATCCTGCTGTTAGCAGTGATCGATGATCGCCTGCACAGTCCCCAAGAATTGCGGGAAGCTTTGGTTAGTCAGGATATACTACTCTTGGGACAATTGCCCATTGTCCGGAATTTAGAGGGCGAGGAAATCGATCCGATTCTCGCCGATGCTAATGCCAATTATCTCCCCTACTACGAACGTTTACGCAGTACCCTGCGACTTGTTGGCGGCAGCGAAAAGGTGAAAGTGGTTGTTGTCACCAGTATTACTGGCGGAGAGGGGAAAACCGCCACTGCCTATAATCTGGCCATCGCCGCGGCTTTAGCGGGCCGACGGACTCTGTTAGTCGAAGGAGATCTGAGAAGTCCTTCTAAGTCCGAAGAAATCGGAGTCACTCCCGATCCCAATTCTTTCCGAGAACCCCTACTTTACTACGGGGCAAAAAGTAAATCGATCCGGCTGGCCCCAAATATAGAAAACCTTTCCATTTTGCCTAGTCCCGGTCCGCAAAAACAAGCGGCAGCTATCATTGAATCGAGCGAATTACAATTGATTCTCAAAGATTCTAGCGGCCGTTTCGATCTGGTGATTGTCGATACTCCTTCTCTGTCTAGCTGTAATGATGCGCTGCTCTTAGAAGAACTAGCGGACGGGATTATTCTGGTAACGCGCCCGCCCATAACTCGTTCTAGTCTCTTGAGTGAAGCAACTGACCAGTTAACAGAAGCGGAAGTGAAAATTTTAGGGGCGGTGATTAACTACGTCGATATTACGCCGACTCTCAACACCGCCGAACCAGAACTGCCGCCTTTGATAGTTCCCCCACCACAGGAAAAAACAGAGACAGAGGAAGTGAAGGTGGAGGTATAAATCGGGTTACATTTAACAAAATCTTCGGGCTCGATCGAATTGTGGTTCTTGCCAAGAAAAAGCAAAATGACTGATACTATCTATGGTGGGAAAAGCTAGGCGAATCGCTGCCATTTGCACTTCTAAGGAGGGACGATTGTTATAGGGTTGTCCCCATAAACCGGCTAAAGCTGGGATAACAGGAGTTTGATTTCCCCTGCTTTCTACTACTCTTTTGATCTGATTAACTACACAGGTAGTATCGTTACAATTAGCGTAGGACATGGGATGCCATTCTAGGGAAGCGGGAAAACTATCCCAAGCTTGTAAACGGGAATCAAAACCTTGATTACCCACAAGACGATTCCCATCGGGAAAAAACACTGCTCCGGCGGGAATTCCCTGACCTTCTACTAGGGCGGAAAAATAACTAATATAATCAATGACACCCTGGGCAGCATGGGCAACCGCTAGGAACCAAAGTTCTAATTTGAGGCGATCAAAACGACTTTTAACTGATTGTTTCATCTCCTCCTCTAAAGGTATTCTTCCTTGCCAAAGAGGGGCGGTTTCTTGGGGATAAAGGAGGTCGGCTTCGACGATATCATCGGGGGAAATTTGCCCACGAGTCAGATAGCGATCGATTAAAAATTTGCCCTTATTATTCAATCCTCGATTAATTAAAGCTTGTCGGGATGCCGGACTAAAAATCCATAAATCTTTGACATCATCAGCAACGGAATCGACTCCCGTTCCTCTGGGATAGCGAATATAATCAAATAAAACTCCATCGGGACGACGTTGTAAAATGGCTTCTAGGAGAATTAAATAATCCTGTCGCGCTTGATTGCTGTAGGGATCGACAAAAGTTTGGGATTGATCATCGACAAAAGAGGTGCTATCTTGTCCTTTACCATTGCGTGCTAATACCTCCTCTCGATAGGGTTTTAAGCTATAAGCATAGCCAAAATTGAGGCTAAATAACCAAGCATAAACCTTTAAACCGCGTTTATGTCCCTGTTCGATTGCCTGTGCTAATAAATCGACATTTCCGGCACTGGGATTTTTAATGACGCTATCCCAAACGGTGGGATTATTGTTAGGAGGTAATAGGACTTGACCATCGGCAAAAACTTCCACATAAACTGTATTATAACCTTTGGCCACGATGCGATCGAGGATACTTTCCATAGATCCGGGACGGCTATCACAGGAGTAGAGACGTAACCAGATCGCCTGTTCCTGTAACCAGTGTCGGGAACGGCAAAAGCGCAATTGTTCAGCATATTTCTGTACTAAGATGTTATATTCTTGGGGCGAGGTTTGACGGAGATTTTCTTGTTGTTGGATTTCTGATTCGGACAGTTGACAATTATCATTGACAGCGAGACTAGAGTTAATCCCTAGAGGACTAATCCAGAGAATTGTAGCAAGAAAACAAAATAGCGATCGCAGATAATTAACTTTCTTTAACATAGTTGTTCACAGCGTTTGCTATTTTTTATTGTTTTTATTTTCAGATAAATAGCCATTTTTCAGTAGAAAAGCGCTCAGAGCAGTGGGAAAGTCTGGATATTTTCCGATCACTGTATTTTCGCCATGGATATCGAGACCCCAATCGGAGTGTTTATCATAATTAGTGAGAAGAAATTGCCAAGCTTCTTCGTATTCTCCTAGTATAATTTTCTGTGCCACATAACCAGCCAAAATGCCATTAACTTCGCCTTTTTCTTTTTTAGCTAACTGAAAAGCTTTCAGCATTGCTGCTAAAGTTTTTCTTAATTCTTGGGGATATTTTCTAGTGACATCTGCTAATTTACCCTGTTGAAAAGTATAAATTTTGGAGGGAGGAAAAGAGGCAGCGTAGGAACTAAAAGCATATAAAAAAGAATTATCAACGGTAATAAATTCATAATTATTATCTCCATCTAAATCTTCAAAAGAACCACCACTACCATCTAAAAATCCCGTTTCTTCTCTAATAAATCTATCTTTTTGCCAAGTATAAATTACCAAAGATGTGCAGCAGTGAGCGCCGCCGCTATAGGTGGAGATGATAATCTCATCGATGCCATTATTATCTAAATCTCTTAATTCCACATAGCCAGATCCAAAGGCACTATACCCGCTATTTTGCTGATAAAGTTGCTCGTTATAAAAGATTTGATAAGAAACATTATTAAGATCAGAATTGTCATCAATTTTCTCGTTTAGGTCGATGGGTTGATAGCTAACTTGTACCTTAATTTTCCCCGATTTAATCACTTGATTTCTTAGGGGTTGACTGGTATCAAAATCGAGTTTAGTCACGGCTAAACTCGCGGCTGCATTGCCCAAAAATTGAGATAATAAGCAGCAAATAAAGCAAGTTTTGCTAATATCCATCGGCTAATTCCCAGAGAGAGATTAATATCAGTGTAAGTAGCTGGTTATAATTAAATTAAAAACGGATTTTAGGTTCGATCCCCCCTAGCCCCCCTTGATAAGGAGGGTTGCCGATCCCCCCTTAGTCCCCCCTTAATAAGGGGGGTTGCCGATCCCCCCTTAGTCCCCCCTTAATAAGGGGGGTTGCCGATCCCCCCTTAGTCCCCCCTTAATAAGGGGGGCATCTGAAAGTTTTTAATACCCACCTACTTATCTTACTTATTTTTACCGACAATCAGCCGTTAACTTTTCGAGAAAAACTATCTATTTCAACGTTTTAACGCTCAAAACTTGGGGGGGGGTGGCATCGGGGGGATAGAGAAAATCGAGATTAACGTCGCGTCGGGCGCCGGGGGGAAGTTCTATCTGTACTAAAGCTTCTCCCTGTTGTCCTTCCCGTTGAACGAGATGGAAAAAACGTTCCTCGGTGCGTCCCAGTTCGTTACGATAGGTAACGCGCACTGCACCCCGGAAAAATACCGGTCCCTGGACGGGTTCAACAAATAGCAAGCGATCGAGATAATTATCTTCTTTAATTGGGGTTTGAATAGTCAAAGCCACCACCTGGGTTTTGCTAGTGTTGTTATATAGAGGTAAAGTCAGATAGTAGTGAACACCGTAGTTACCGTGAGCTTTAAAAGCCGTATCGGGATAACGCACTAACATGGGGGCGCTTTGAATTTGTCTGGTTCCGAAAGTAGCTGCTGTCACCGTACTTAAAGGATAGGCAAAAGCTTGACCGGGTTGAGGAATGGTGAGATTAATTCCCCCTTTGGGATCGACAATGCGGGTTGCCCATTCCGAACCGACAGAAATTCCGGCCACGCGACCATAAAAATTTCTTCTTCCGGGAGACCACTGATCAGGGGGAGTGGGGGGAAAATCACGAGGAGCGGCTAAATCACCTCTAACTAATAGGGTACGCCATTCCTCTAGGATAGGGGGACGAAAGGTTTCTATTTCCCGATCTTCGATTTTGACTTTTTGGGGAACTTCATAGAGGGCTAAATTAGCCATATAGATAGGGCCATCGCTGTAGAGACGCAGCAGAGTCGAGCGAGCGCTGCTTCTGGGGATAACTAGATCCAAGAGCATCCGACTTTCGCCGGGGGGAATGACGATCTGGGTGGGAAATTGGGTATCATGGCGACGACGCATGATATCGCTGGCTAAACGGGAACCGGGACCGGAAAAAACCCGGCCGTTGGGATCTTCCACCAGAGAGGGTAAATCGACAAAAGGGGCATCGGCGGAGGTGACGTAACTGACTCCTTGCAGGATGCGGATAACGAGGTTTTTGGAGGTGGGATTAGTAACGATCAGTCCCTGGTGTAGGTCGCGGATGGGATCGGTTTGACGAGCGATGTGGTGGGTGAAAACGTCAAAACGTCCTTGTAGGGGATGATTGAGATGGGCTATGGGAAAACGTTTTCCTTTACCGGGGAAAGTGGAGAGGAGAATTCCCTCTTTTTCTACCACTTCGGGACTATTGCTATTAAAAACTAGAACGTCATTTAGTTGACCGGGCAACTGACGCACTTCCTGATATTGGGTGATTAATTTCCTCTCTATCTGGGGCAGAACCGAGGCGGACTGAGCTAAAAGAATAGTGGGTAAGAAAGAAAGCATAGAGATTCCATATTTATAGGATCTAATTCAGGGTGAGTCGATGGAGATCTGAAGTTATACGACAATATAAGCGAGTGTGTCCGGGCGATCGATAAAGAATCTTAATATATTTTTAAGGTCTGATCAAGTCCTGTCAGGGGTGATGTGAACTAGGGACGGTTTTCTGGGTGAGCAAGGGAGAATACCCCTTGCTATTGCCGATTTTAAGGGTTAAGTTGACAATGACCCGTAACTGCTCACCCTAGCTTTAAATTTCGCCGCGAATTTCTTCGACGATGCCATCTCTAAGGACGAGTTCCACATTCATTTTGGCCACTAAGTTATCGCCTTTTTCGACGCGGAAAAAGCTTTCTAGTTGTGCTTGGGCGACTTCTTGATTGAGTTCCAAGAGTTGTATCTGTTGCAGTTGTTGCAGATACTGGTTTTTTTGTTCGAGAAACTCACTTTTCTGTTGATTGACTTGGATTTGAATATTGTCAATCTGTTGGGCAGCCGCGGGGGGTAAGGGGATCAGACTCTGACGCTGAATTTCTGCGATCGCTCTTTGTCCTTGGGTTTCTAATTGTTGAATTTGTGCATCAATTTGCACCATTTGTGCTTGTAATTGCTGTTGTGCTTCTTCTTTCCAGCGCGGAGTCACGATGACTTTAATTGTCACCGGGCGCTTCAGTAATAAACTGGTTTGTGCGTCATCCATGATTTGCTTATCCTAAAAAGGTTTTTTTGTCAAGGGTTTAGGGAATATTTGCCAGAAATATTTACTTGGCAAACATCTCGTTAATCATATCGCGATAGCGTTGCGTTACTACCGGTCGTTTAATCTTTAAAGTTTGGGTCATCATGCCGTTTTCTAGGGAAAAAGGCTCTAAAATTAACTCAAAGGTTTTAATCTGGTCATCGGTACGATAACCGGGCCGATTTCTCACCTCGCGCTTTAATTCTTGTTGGTAGAGATCTAAGACTTTTTTGCTGTAGAGATCGCTGGAAAGAATCGTTGAGCGATCGCTGTGAAGATCGGGTAAATTTAAGGATATTTTCTGTTCTTGCGCCCAATTGGCCAGTATATCAAGATTAGGCACGATCAAAGCCCCCAAAGCTTTTTGATCCTGTCCCACTAGCATAATTTGGGAGATAAAGGGACTGCGTAAACAAGCATCTTCAATCGGTTGCGGTTCGATATTTTCACCATTGCTCAAAACAATTGTATCTTTGGCCCGTCCAGTTAAGACTAAATCCCCGGCAGCGGTTAACCAACCAATATCACCGCTATCAAACCAACCATCGGGAGAAATCGCTTTGTCGGTTGCTTCCGGTTTTTTATAGTATCCCTGCATCACCTGCGGACCACGAATCAAGACTAAACCGTGTTTTTCTGTGGGTAGGACTTCTTTGCTGTGTAAATCGACAATACAGATTTCTGTCTGAAAGACGGGACGACCGGCAGACCCGCGCAGGTTATGATCGATACGACGGACGGTAGCGACGGGAGAAGTTTCTGTCAGTCCATAACCAACTAAAATCGGGATTCCGGCAATCTCATAGAAAGTATCTAGATGTCTGGCTAAGGAACCACCCCCACTAACCAAGATTTTAACTTTATTTCCCACTGCTTGGCGAATTTTGCCATAAACTAGCTTATCACCGATGGCATGGAGGGGATAGAGTAAGAGGGATTGAATTCTTGCTTTTAGTCTTTCGATCCCGGAAGCGTGAAGGTGATCTAGACTGAGATTATCAGCGATACGTTTAGCAATAACGTACTTTTCCGATTTTTCTAGCAAAAATCGCACTAATTTCTGTTTTGTGGCCGATTGTTCGCTAAATTGCTTTTGGATACCCTCGTAAAGAGATTCCCAAAGACGGGGAACTCCCACCATTAATTGCGGACTAAATTGCTTTAAATCCTGCTTAAAAGTGCGAATACTGGTATAAATCTGGGTGCAACCTTGAGCTAGACTGAAATACTCACAACTGCGCTCGTAGGAGTGCCATGAAGGTAGTATACTTAAAACTCGATCGCCTGGATCCGGTTGAAAGATAGCGTTTAAGTTGCGTACCTGATGCAGCAGATTACCGTGACTTAACATCACCCCTTTTGGTTGTCCCGTCGTCCCCGATGTGTAGATGAGGGTAGCCAGATCATTTTCGCCCTTGGTGATGGGTTTAAGGGTGTTCTCAGCACCGATCGCCATTAGTTGCTTGAAATTTAAGGTCTGCACGGAAATCGCCCCAGTAGCGGGGTCTTCGTCGGTGAGCAGCACGATTAATTTTAGGGGCAATTCAGGGATTTTCGCCAGTAATTTGCCTAAAGTTTTGTTATTTTCGACAATCAGCGTCTGACTGTCACTATCAGCGAGAATATAGGCTAATTCCTCTGCATCTGCTTGAGCAGATCGTACCGCGTTGGCGGCCCCAGCTGCCATGGAACCTTGGTCGGCAATAAACCACCGGGGACTATTATCGGCAAATAAAGCGACATTTTCGGTTTCTGTGACTCCTAATGCTTGCAAAGCGGCGGCAAATTGCTGAATTTGTTGATAAAGTTCCCGATAGGTGAGAATTACTTCCGGTTTACTGTGGGGATCGTGCAGAGCGATAATATTGGGGAAACGTTGGGCAACTATTGACCAAACTTCGGGTAAAGATTGAATATTTGAATAGTCAATTAGGGTTGTCATAGCAGTAGTTATAGAGGGTTACAAGAGTAATAACATATAGATTAACCATTCGAGGCTCTTTTTGCCGGTTCCCCTAGACAGTATTTCAACAGGTATCTAATCCTGCAAAGTTAATTTCCTAGTTGAGACTCGGAGAGAGGAGACTTTTCAGTTATCGGTGAACGGTGAACAGTAATCAGGGAATGTTACTGTTACTTAATACTGCTTACTGATTACGGAAAAGGCTAACGGCTTAGATGTATAATTAATTTTGCTTAGGTACTTAATATAGTTGTAATTAGCAGAAAAAACGATGATTGCTCTATCTAAATATAATAATCTCACTCCAGAAGAATATCTTCAGTTTGAAGAAAAAAGTCCCATTAAACACGAATATATCGATGGACAAATTTACGCCATGGCAGGGACGACGGATACTCATAATATTGTTGCGGGGAATATATACACAATTGTTCGTAATCATTTG
>NZ_JAQMSY010000060.1:0-13393 GCF_028329095.1 Microcystis sp. CS-574 | reverse complement strand
GGTGTAGGGTGTAGGGTGTAGGGAGAAACAATTCATAACTTGAGAGTTAATCACACTATTAAAAACGGATTTGGTATTATCTCTATTCAGCCAGCCCTAGATAGCCAAAGCTTTGATGGCAACTTTAATTAAAGTATAAAAACGGGGTTCAGTCACGTTGACTTCTCTAGCTTGTTGCCGATTTTTCCCTAATAAACCAATGCGCTGCCCTTTCTGCACGACTAAAATCTCGCCCTGTTCATTTTTGATGCGAATCTCGTTTAAATCACCCCAAAAACTACATTGATAGATTTTATCGGCGTGCATAAAAATTGCTTTTTTAATATTATCATTTTCTTGGGGTAATCGCACTCCCACTAATTCAATTTCTATGGTTGTATTACCATTCCAAGTATTTTCTTTGAGTTTATAGGCAATATCTAAACGAGTTGGTAAAGGACAATATTCGCCCCAACGCCATGCTAGGGCTTTAATTCTGGTATTATCGCTTTGAGCCAGCAATAATTTTAAATGATTTTTTCCGATAGTTTTCTGTTCTACTACTCGCACGTTAGGAGTCCAAAAAACGGGTAATTCATTGCCAATTCCCCAGGGTTGCAAACTATCAATTTGTTGAAAAAGTTCCAGGGTAATTTGTTTAAAATCAATGATAGTATCAATTTTAATTAAAGGTTTTAATTGTTCTATTTGTAAAATTTTGTGAGAAAATTGACTTAATCTTTGTTTAAATGCTAGTAAATTAGCTGTGGGTAAACTAAAACCCCCCGCCATTTTATGACCGCCAAATTTTCCTAGTAAATCTTGGCAAAATTGCAGGGCTTCAAAAACGTGAAATTCTTCAATTCCTCTGGCAGAACCGCGAATTTTACCCGCATCTTCTTCCTCATAAGTACCGATAAAAACCGGCACTCCGTAGCGTTCCACTAAACGGGATGCCACAATACCAATTACCCCATGATGCCAATCTTTTTCCACTAAGACTAAAACTCGATCTTTTTGCCAGAGAATCGGCGTTTCCTCTACTAATTTAATCGCTTCTTCTTCAATTTTTTCGCACAATTCTTGACGGGTACGATTAATTTGTTCGCACTGCATTGCTCTTTCTAAGGCAATTCCTGCGTCATCGGTGGTTAATAATTCAATAACTATCTGGGGATCACCAATTCTGCCAATTGCATTAATTCTCGGTCCCAATTTAAAGCCAATATCATCCGGTTGTAATTGCTTTTGTTCCTCGCTAATTCCCGCTATTTGCATCAGGGATTGAATCCCGACTAATTGGGATTTGGGTAATTTTCTTAAACCCCGTTTTAACCAGCGACGATTTACCCCGATTAATGGAGCTAAATCTGCTATAGTGCCTAGGGTAAATAATGATAATAATGACTCGGTTAATCCCTGTAATTTACCCATTTTTTGGGCAGTTGTCACCGCTAAAATATAGGCGACTCCCACCCCCGCTAATCCCTGATAGGGAGAGTTCGGGGTTAATAATTTCGGGTTGAGAATAGCGGAGGCATTTGGTAAAATTGGCGGCAGATCGTGATGATCGGTGATAATAACTTTTAATCCTAATTCTATCGCTAGGGCGATCGGTTCGTGAGCGGAAATACCATTATCAACGGTGAGAATTAATCCGACTCCCGACTCGGCAAATTCTTCGACAATGCGCTGATTAATTCCGTATCCCTCTTTCATGCGACTGGGTATGGCATGATTTACCCTAGCACCGAGATGTCTTAAGGCTCTTAGTAGTAAAGATGTACTGGTCATGCCATCGGCATCGTAGTCCCCACAGATAGCAATTTTATCACCAGAGGCGATCGCTTTTACTAATAAATTGACACTTTTTTCTAAGTCGGGAAATTCCCCCAGGGGAGAGGGTAAGGTATCCGCTTCAGGATCTATATAAGTTTTAGCTAATTCGGGGGTATCAATACCGCGATTAATTAAGATAGTTGCTAATAATGATGATAATCCCATTTCCCGCGCTAACCCCGCGATTTTTTCGGGATTAGTTGCGGCAATATACCAGCGCTGGATGGGATATTTGTAGGGCATTTTTTATCAGGAGTCAGGAGTCAGGAGTCAGGAGAGTTGCCTTTAGGAATTATCAGTGACTCTTAGACTGGTACAAATATATAAACAAATGCGTCTAAGCATTTCACCGAAAAACTAATGCACAGGAGGATCGGGGGTAGAACCCCCCAAGAGTCTGAATTATAAGACAAAAAACCCAGAAAGCACAGTTTTTAAAAAAAGATTATCAGGGAATCCCAACTGAGTAGATTCACAAATAGGAGATGTACCCAGCGTAACGCACTAAAAACAAGGTTAAAAGCGAATTTGGATGGCCCCAGCAGGAGGTTGAAAGGGGAGATTACTATTATTAATTCTCAGGGGAGAACCGGGTATTACCTGCACATTTGGGGTGGTGGGTTGACTTTCGTTGGTACTCAGTAAAGTCAATTGATTAATACTAGGATTGATTGCAAATTGTTGGGTGATAACTCCCGACGGACAACAGGAAGGATCCCGAGGGAGAAATCTTCTCATATTGACGGTGATCATACCATCTTTAGCACTAAGATTATCGACAACTACTCGCTCTGCTAACAGGACAGTATCGGTGTTAGTGGCAGTACCGTTATTATCAATCACTAGGGCTAAATAATGTAATTGCTGTTGCTCTCTGGTAATCACTCTTAATACGACAATACCATCAGTCCTTTGATCATTATTATAGTCCCCCATCAAGGCTTCTCGACTGACTTGCACTCCTAAAATTTGTCCCTCATTGGATTGAAAAATACCATCGCTGACAATTACGGAACCCCGATTGGGAATGTTATAGACGGTGTTTCTCAAATTATCCACGCTCAGGGGTGTAGATTGGGCAAGTAAGGGCAGAGAATTGTTTAATAATAAACTGATACCCAGGAGGATAGATTGAGGCAAAACTGCTAATTTAATCATGGTTGTCATGGATTGGGTATATTTTCTTGAGTATCGAATAACTGCACGTTATTAATGGTACAAACCATCCCCTGTTGTGCCGCTAATTTATCTCGCCATTGGCTTAATTGTTGTTGACCATTACTACCATTTAACCAGTAAACTGTCAAGATGCCAATCGCTTGTTCTGGTTCACAGGAAAAGCTGAGAGTTTGATCGGGTATATCGGTATTTCCTTCACGACATTGCCAACCTTGTTTTTCAATTAATTCTTTCCAACCTTTCTCTTCTTTAGCAGCCACGGCAATGCGTTGATCTTCTTGGTTACAAACCCAATTTTTCTGCTGGGTGGGATCATTCGGTAGATCACCAAGATTGGGGGAATTTTGCTTGATTGGGGGAAGCGAGGGTACTTGAGCATGAACGGAAAAAATCGGTAGTATTAGGAAAGTACCGATGAGCATTTTTAACAGTTTCATCCTTTAAAATTGCCATATTTAGGGATTTATGCCTTTAGAATATCACGTTTTTGAGATCTAGATAAAATACTCTCTTAAGATATGTTTAAATCTTTAATTATGGTTTCGATCGCATCAAAGGAAAATTCTCTGGCTAACTGTTGTAAACCTTGGGCAAGGGTAGCATAATCGGGGGGAATTTCTGCGGTTAGGGCGATAATTTTTTCATCATCACATTCTCGCGCCGCTTGTTGCAATTGTCCAATCCAAGCGGGACTGATTAATTTTAATAGGGATTGCAGGGAATCGAGGAAAACTGGCGAATAATTGGGCTGATTTGGCTCATTATCGGCATAAATATATTTTAATCCTAAATATTCGCCCATTTTTTGCCAAATAACTTCCTCTCGGAAAGGTTTACGCACGAAATCATCACAACCGGCGGCAATAACCAAGGCGCGATCCTCTTCAAAAGCACTGGCAGTTAGGGCAATTATCACCGTTTTTCCGCGATTATCAGCCTCTAACCGCCGAATTTCCCTAGTTGCTTCGTAACCGTCTTTAACTGGCATTCTCATGTCCATCCAGATAAGATGAGGTTGCCATGCTTGCCAAATTGCGATCGCTTCTTGACCATTAGCAGCCTCTTGCACGGATAATCCTAGGCTAGTCAGGAGTTTCAGCAACAGTAAACGGCTTTCCGGTCGATCATCGACGACTAATATGCGATATTTAGGCTGATTTTCGGCTAAAGCGATAACTTTTGCCCTATTGGTTTCGGTTTTAATCTCATTTTCCCCCACCAAACCCACCTGAATATCAAAACTAAAAATACTTCCTTGACCCAGAATACTACTAACTCCGATCGCACCCCCCATCAACTCAACAAATTTTTTACTGATAGGTAAACCCAATCCCGTCCCCTGTTGGGATTTTCGTCCCGTTTCCGTTTGGTTAAAGGGTTGAAATAGCTTATAAATCTCCTCTGGAGCGATTCCTGCGCCTGTATCTTCAATTTCCCAGAGCAATCGCTGATAATCTTCTCTTTTCTCCCCTAATTTTACCCGGAGAGTCACCCCTCCCGACTCAGTAAACTTCAATCCGTTACCCAAGAGATTGATTAACACCTGTCGCAATTTACTTTCATCAGTACATATATATTGAGGCAGATCGGAGCTGCGATCAAAAATTAAGCTTAAAGCTTTTGCTTGCGCTTGTGAGCGTAGCATTTCGGCAATATTATCTAAAAGAGCGTATAAATCGAAATTACTAGGATTAAAAACCGTTCTTCCCGCTTCTATCTTCGACATTTCTAGAATATCGTTGATTAACTCTAATAAATGTTCCCCGCTACGATTGACAATTTCCAAATATTGCCGATATTCACTGCTGATGCTGCTATCCCGGGATATTAAGCGAGTAAAACCCAAGATAGCATTAAGAGGAGTGCGTAATTCGTGGCTCATGTTAGCTAGAAACTCACTTTTAGCTTTATTTGCTTTAACTGCCGCTTCTTTAGCCTCTTTTAATCCTTTTTCCGCTTCATATCTACTTTGTGCGATCGCAATTAATTCTCCCAGCAACCGCACAAAGGTGACATCTTCCTTTGTCCATTGCTTTTCTGCACTGGCATCCAATCCCAGATAACCCACCGTTACCCCACAACTATCCCACATGGGAACGATTAAGAGACAGGGAGTAGAACTATTAGCGAGAATAGCTCTTTCAGGGATAGCAGTAGCGGGTAAATCGTCTAAAGAGTTCAGTTTAACTGGAATACCGTTTAATAATTGTTCAGAAAACCAGGGAAAGGTTTCCGTCGAGAGATTTTGTGATTGTTCCCTAATCGGGATAACTTGGGGATAGTCGGGGTGACAGTATTCATAAACCATACTCCACTGCTGACGACAGGTGGAATATTGAATAATGTAACAGCGCGCACTCTGGGTAAATTGACAGAGCAGTTCTAGGGTATGATCAATCGCCAAGTGGATATCTTGAGAAATTAGTAATCTTGTCACCCGTGAGAGCAAATTATCGCGATAGGCCTGCATTTCTAGAGCTTTTTCCCGTTTTTTAGACTCTAGTTCCTCAAAATCACTCATAATCAGTTATCAGTTATCAGTTATCAGTTAAAACAGTTTGGGTGTTGGGGTTGTAGAGTTTTAGGGTATTAGTTGATTTTCCCCATCACCCCATTTCCCCACTTCCCCACTTCCCGTCTCCCTAATCAAAAAACAGTAAACTTTTCCCCTATTATGTTCTATAGGAATTTTACCGAATCAATATGCTCAAATTATTAGCTTCTCTCCTTCTCTCCTGCTGTGTAGTCTTGGGTGTTTCTCTGTCACCGGCTGCTGCCATGGGAGTCTATGACCTCCCCATTTTAAGCTCTGGAGCGCCCACTTATGTGGTCGATCCCGTTTCGGCCATTAGTGCCGCTAACGAAGGAAAATTAAATAAAGATCTGAAAAACCTCGCCGAAAAAACCGGACAAGAAGTGAGAATGGTGGTAGTCCGACGCTTGGATTACGGTCAAAAAATTGACAATTTAGCCGATGATATCCTGAGAGAATGGTATCCTAACTCCGAAGATCGTGCCAATCAAACTATCATCGTCCTTGATACTTTAACCAATAAAACTGCTATCCGGGTTGGGGAGGAAGCAAAACCCCTATTAACCGATGCTATTGCTGATAGTATCCTCTCGGAAACTATGGCAGTTCCCCTCAAAGATGGGGGAAAATATAATCAAGCTTTACTCGATGCTAGTCGTCGTCTAACGGCGGTACTTTCTGGAGAAGCGGATCCCGGACCGCCGGAAGTAGCGACAATTAATATCGAAAGTACCTTTACTACCGCAGAAGAAACTGACGATAAAAATGCCACAATTTGGGTGATAGTTTTACTGGTTTTAGCCACAGTAATCCCCATGGTTACCTATTTTTGGTACGCTGGTTTTGGTCGCTAAATTAAATTAATGATCTGGGACTGATACAGCTAAAATACTCTCAGAGATAGCTCAATCCTTAGCCTGTATGAGCAAGATGAAGTAACTTCTAGTAGTAGATTTTAGTTGTGTCAGTTTGCCACATTTGCTTAACATTAATAACTAATGCCTAAAATGGTAAATAAATTACAATCCTATTATCGACAGGAGGAAGGAGCTTACTTAATTGAAATTAAACTTAATCAGTTACAGCAAGTCTTTAATTCTTTGGATCCTTCGCCATTTTTAGATAGAGATTTAGACGATAACGCCGAAAATTATATTATTAACTCTGTGGATGAATTTCCCCTCAATACCCCCCTTAAATTAGTCTTTTATCTCCCCAGTCAAGAACAGAATAACGCCCGAAATCTGTTACCCTCAGCTTTACATAATTATTTTGACTATCGCCAACAGGGAGAACAAAGAAAATTACGCACAATTTGGCGACAGGGACGCATATCTTTGCTAATTGGTCTCTCCTTTCTTTTTGTTTGTTTGAGTCTCAGCGAATTAATTGGTCGTTTTGGCACCGATACATTTATTCACTTCTTAGAAGAAGGATTATTAATTAGTGGTTGGGTGGCCCTCTGGCGACCTTTAGAAATTTTTCTTTACGAATGGTGGCCCGTCAGTTATCAACAAAAGATTTTTGCTAAACTAGCCTACATCCCCATTGAAATCCGTCCATTAGAAGAACCATCCACCCCAGACTCTTTTCGATAGCTCTAATCCTGCCGATGGCTTGTCTTCAAAGTTACAAAGCTTTTAGTTGAGGCGGTTTATAATAAAAGTAACTCTGTACAAAGCTTATCGGTTTTCTGCTTGGCTATTACTTTATCCTCAAACTTTTAAGTAAGTAGTCGGGCCTAACTTTTTTCAGTCTGGCGATTATTGGCGTTTCATCTCTACCAATCCTGACAAAATTTCATTTAGATAGGAGTCCTAATGTTAATCCGTGTTGGTTATGAATTTGGCTTTGATGCCCCCTTACCCGTGGTCATGTTGTTAAAACTTTATCTACACCCCTCAATTTTAGATCAAGTTAGACAATCGGAGAAGTTGCAGGTGCAACCAGCAACAAAAATAGAAGAATTTTTAGATAGCTTCGGTAATCGAACCAGTCGTCTAATTTTACCTGCTGGCCAGATTCGCATTCACAATGAAGCAGTTATCGAGAATGAATGGAAACCCGATATAGTTAATGGGAATGCCCAAGAAATTCCCTTAACAGAGTTACCAACCCAAGTTTTTCCCTACCTAATGAGTAGCCGTTATTGTGAAGTGGATTTGCTTTCGGAAATTGCCTGGGAACTTTTCGGACAAACTCCTCCCGGTTGGGCAAGGGTACAAGCGGTTTGTGATTGGGTTCATAGTCACATTCGTTTTGGTTACGAATACGCACGGGTGACAAAAACCGCCTATGATGTCTATCGGGAAAGAAAGGGGGTTTGTCGCGATTTTAACCATCTAGCTTTGACTTTTTGCCGTTGCCTAAATATTCCTGCTCGTTATGCCTCTGGCTATCTCGGAGATATCGGTATTTCTCCCCAACCTCTACCGATGGATTTTAGTGCTTGGTTTGAAGTCTATTTAGACCATCAATGGTACACTTTTGATGCTCGTCATAACACCCCCAGAATCGGGCGAATTTTAATGACTCGCGGCTTAGATGCCGTCGATGCTGCCCTAACAACTTCTTTTGGTCAAGTAAATTTAACAAAATTTAAGGTATGGACGAGCGATGTTTCTCAACTCTATGCTTAATCAGAGTAGGCTGCCCGCGCATCTAAATTTTGTTGAAATGAGGCGAGAGGCAACAGTAATAACACCCTACACCCCACCAACAAGCTTTTTGCCGCAAACCCCAGATAAAAATTACTTTTCTACCTTAACCCGTTGAGTAACGATAACAATCCCATCTCCTTGAATTAAAATCGCCGATAACCAACGATTTTCTGGTGTTGCCGGCGCTTTTACCCGTTTAAATAAACCGCCGGACTGTAATAATTCCAATTCTAGGGGATTTGTATTAATATAGCGCTCAATATCTACTTTCTCATCGATCGCCGCTCCGGCCAATAAATCATCCCCTAAAGGTTCGCGAACAATCACATCAAAATCAAATTCTTCACCCACTTTCACCCTTTCGGGAATTCTCACTTGAATACTGGGGGGATTTTTGCCAGTATTTAACTCAACTCTCTCGCTTAAAATCTCCTGATAAACCAGTTTATTACCCTGAAATTGTTGACGAGAACGAATCGTGGCATTCATTCCCACCACTCGTCCCTGCACCTTTCCCGTCCCAGTAATTTTAGTAATTGTATTGGCCGTTAACTTGTCCCCGGAACGACTCCAAGATTCGAGGGTTGTGGTGTATTGTAGATTGTTATAACGTTCCCAAAAATGAGTTAAAGCTTTTTGAGTTTTTTCGTAGGTCAAACCATCGGAATTAGTAAATTTCGGACTATAAAACTCCATCAATTGCTTGAGATCCCGCTCATTAGCGGCCGTTTCGATTTTGGAGATAAGGGTTTTTAAATTAGCCGGAGCAGTTTCTGGCTTTTCGGCCCGCAGACCGGTGGCAAGGGTCAAAGTTAACCCCAAACCTAACAGCAACGATAGGGAAAAATTGAGGGATTGACGAAAAAATTTATTGGGAATCGTGTTCAAGTTACGCATTAGTGATAGTTTGTGTAAGGATCGATCAATAACTATGGTAGATTATTTCATTCTAGGGCTGAATTTACCCTCTCTCGAATTATGGCACGCACTCCAACCCGTCTCCTGATTGCCGCTAGTGGTACTGGTGGTCATTTATTTCCCGCTTTGGCCCTGGCCGAGCGCTTGCCGGATTACGAGATTGAATGGTTAGGAGTTCCAGACCGTCTGGAACAGTCCTTAGTTCCAAAAACCTATCCCCTGCACACTATCCCGATTGAGGGGTTTCAAACCCGTTTGGGGTTAAAAACTCTCAAGATTCTGTTCAGTCAACTGCGGGCCATTTGGCAAGTGCGTAGTTTAATCAAAAAACGTCAGATAGCGGCAGTTTTTACCACCGGGGGTTATATCGCAGGACCGACCATTTTAGCGGCTCGTTTAGCCAATATTCCCGTCATCCTACACGAATCTAACTACATACCGGGCAAAGTCACGAAAGTTCTCGGTCGCTGGTGCGATACGGTTGCCCTCGGTTTTCAGGGAACCGCCAGCTATTTACCCGGCACTCGCACCACTTGGGTTAGTACGCCAGTACGGGAGCAGTTTCTCATTCCCCAGTCCCTAGATTTACCGATTCCAGAGGATGCTTTTTTAATTGTCGTTGCCGGTGGTTCTCAAGGGGCCGTGGCTCTTAATCAAATTGTCCGGCAAAGCGCTCCCCAATGGTTAGAAAAAGGTATTTATATCGTGCATCTCACGGGAGAAAACGACCCCGAAGCGGATAGTTTGCGCCATTCTAACTATTTTTCCCGGCCTTTTTACGACAATATGGCGGGATTATGGCAAAGAGCTAATCTGGCTATCAGTCGCTCCGGTGCCGGCACTTTAACAGAATTAGCGATCACTTGTACGCCTTCGATTTTAATTCCCTATCCCTTTGCTGCCGAAGACCATCAGTTCTACAATGCCAAAGTTTTCGCGGAAGCTCAGGCTGCTTATCTTTATCGTCAAAATGAGTTAACTGCTCAGTTTTTAAGCGAATTAGTCCTCGATTTAT
The DNA here is from genome assembly GCF_028329095.1 of Microcystis sp. CS-574. Lineage (NCBI taxonomy): Bacteria > Bacillati > Cyanobacteriota > Cyanophyceae > Chroococcales > Microcystaceae > Microcystis > Microcystis sp. CS-574. Next base: position 3,270 of record NZ_JAQMSY010000060.1, on the reverse strand, counting down.
GGTCTAATCCCGAAAAATTGGCCGCCATGGCTCAACAAGCTTCTCATCTAGCTATTAGTGATAGTGCCGATTTATTAGCCGATTTGTTGAGAAGAAAGAGTCAAAAAGATAGTTTTTGAAACAAATCGGCCACGGGAAAAGTGAACCCCGGAACCACATCTTCCCCCTCCAGAAAATCTCCTGATATTAATAATCCCTGCGGTTCGTACCCGCAACGATAAACTAAAACATAGTGTTGACGGGGACTGATAACCCAGAGCAAACGAGTACCATTGGCAAAATATTCGGCAATTTTGTCCTCGATTTCTGCCACTGTATTGCCGGGAGAGAGAATTTCTACCACTAAATCGGGCCCACCTTCTAAAAAACCCGTCGGCAATTCTTCCAATCCTTGCAGACGTTCCTTGGCAAAAAAGGCTATATCAGGAGAGCGTTTATTGCCATTTTTCATAGTAAAAGCAGTGCTGGAGTCCAATAATACCCCTAGTTTTCGAGATGTTACTAAAGCGAATAAAGCGGCACTTAAAATAATGGCAATATAACCGTGTAAAGCCCCAGAATTACCCAGATTAATTAACTCTCCCTTGACCAATTCGTAACGATTACCATCGTCAGGTAACGCCATAAATTCTGCATCAGTCCATACTTTTGTCTCTGGAGTTTTAATCACAGTAGTTTCTCGAATAGACATAATTTATCCTCGGTAAAGATTCACAAGTAAAACCCTTAAAGAATTTCCTGTAACATCCGATTGGCCTGGGAAGCGTAACCACCACTAAATAAATTAAAGTGATTGAGAATGTGGTAGAGATTGTAAAGAGTTTTGCGCTTTTGATAACCAGCATCGAGGGGGAAAACATCGTTATAACCCCGATAAAAAGCCGCCGGAAAACCGCCAAAAAGTTCCGTCATGGCTAAATCTACCTCCCGGTCTCCCCAATAGGTGGCAGGGTCTAAAATTACCGGTTCCCCATCGACGGTAATTGCCGCATTTCCCGACCACAAATCACCGTGGACGAGGGAGGGATGGGGTTGATGCTGACTCAAAATCTCGCTAATAGCGGGAATAACTTGATCCTCGTCGGGAAAATTACCCCCGCGCTCCTTCGCAAGTCTTAATTGATAGCCAATACGCTGATGAGCGAAAAAATCCGCCCAATTGTTACTAATGGTATTAATCTGGGGAGTAGAACCAATGGTATTATTACAATGCCAACCAAAGCGATCGGATAAAGAAACTTGATGTAAATGAGCTAAATTTCGCCCCATTTTTTCCCAGCTTTGACTATCGCCACCGCCGAATTCTAGCCACTCTAGCACTAAATAACTAGATTTATCGGCAATTCCCCAACAAATTGGCTCTGGAACCCTGATAGTCTTGGTGGCGTGAATTTGCTTTAATCCTAAAGCTTCGGCTGCAAACATGGCCTCTTGGTTCGCTTGGTTAATCTTAACGAAATAAATTAAACCATTGCCACTAACGGCATAACCCTGATTGATGCAGCCACCACTAACGGGATGACTTTTCTCAATTTCAAAGGGTTTTTCCGTAGTTTGGGCAATATGTCGAGCAATTTGAGTCCACATAGGTTATCAGTTATCAGTTATCAGTTATCAGTTATCAGTTGTAAGTTTTAAGTTTTAAGTTATCAGTTATCAGATGTAAGTTATCAGATGTAAGTTTTAAGTTATTTAGTTATTTAGTTATTTATTTATTTTCATCTTTATCCCTGTTCACTGTTCACTGTTTACTGATTACTGTTCACTGATTACTGATTACTGATTACTGATTACTGAATTGGTCTCACCACCACCACACCGTAAGCGTGGGGATTTAAATACTCTTGACAGGCATTTTGAATATCCTCTAAAGTGAGGGCTTCAATGTGTTGGGGATAACAAAAAGCTGGTTGTAAATCACCGATCTGAGTATGATAATAACCGTAAAGGTTAGCCCGATCGCTCGGTCTTTCATTGCTAAAAATAAACCGATTGGCTACTTGGGTTTTAACTCGTTCCAGTTCAGAAACTGTCACAGCTTCCTGTTGAATTTGTTCAATCTGTGCTACGACCTCCCTCTCCACCTGCTCGATATTTTCCGAGGCTAATTGGGCCGAAATGGAAAACACTCCTTGTACTGCTTGGGACATATTACTGGCAGTTATTTGGGAAACTAAGCCCTTTTCTTGGCGCAGAGACTGAAATAATCGCGATACCTTGCCCTGACCCAGAATAGCCGCTAAAACATCGAGAGGATAGGTTTTTTCTAAGTCTCTCAACCCCGGCACTTTCCAAAATAGGATTAAGCGGGCCTGCTGCAAATTTTCATCCTCGTATTCTTGACGGATAATCTCGTTAAAGGGAGCTTCGGGCTGTAGATTAGCGATAGGATGGGAAATAAGCCCAGAATTGCCCTTACTGCCTAAAGTATCTAGAGAATCGCTCACAATAGCCATTAAATCATCTACAGGCAAATTACCCACCACCGCCACCGTCATCCATTCGGGACGATACCAAGTCCGATGAAAATCGCGCATTTGTTGAGGAGTAAGATTTTCAATCACTGCCATCGGACCCAACACCGGACGACGATAGGGTAAAACTTGAAAACAAGTCTCCATGGTGCGATAAAAAGTGCGACGACGGGGATTATCCTGAGAACGACGAATTTCTTCTAAAATAACCTGTCTTTCCCGCTCAAAAGCCTCATCGGGAATTAAAGCGTCTAAAACCACTTCTAGCTGCAGCGGGGCCAGATGGGCGAAGTCCTGCGGGGCAGTGGTAATGTAATAATGGGTGTATTCTTGGCTAGTAGCGGCATTAGTCACCGCTCCCCTCGATTCGATCGCCCGTTCAAATTCACCACTGTCTAAGTTAGGGGTTCCCTTAAAAACCATGTGTTCGAGAAAGTGAGCCATCCCATTGATCTGATCCGATTCTAAGGCCGAGCCGACCTGCAGCCAAACATTGAGATTAACCGCTTCTACCGGTTGACTTTCGGCAATAATCGTTAAACCATTGGCAAGACGGTGCAGAATCGGAGTGTTAAGCGTGGCAGGTTTCCCTAGGATAGCCGTCATTCTTTATTAGTCCTCGGTAATCACTCTGGCAAAAATTGTCACTTTTCTCTATTGTAGTCCCAGACTTTCACAGAGCCAACAAGATCAGGTGTTAGGTGTTAGGAGATAGGAGGCAATAGGCAATAGGCAATAGGCAATAGGCAATGGGCCGCTTTATCCTCCCCACACCCCACACCCCACCCCCCACCTC